>NZ_DDDQ01000145.1:58900-63757 GCF_002336325.1 Roseivirga sp. UBA1976
GGCTGTTAAAAGACGCTGTGAGAATACAGCTTGTGGCTAGTATACTGGATCTAACAAATGCGATCTAAATGAGTAACCCTTTCGAATTAACATCCCAATCATTAATTAATGCCCCCTGTGAACGCAAATTGAACAGGTATAAAAGAGAAAAACAACCCGCAGAGGAAGTGCACCAACTTACCACTCAATCTGGCCAAAACCCTTCTCCTCTAAATACCGGTTCGCCTGGCTAAAGTGGCCGCAGCCAAAGAAGCCTCTATGAGCAGAAAGTGGGCTGGGGTGAGGAGATTTGAGTACCAGATTTTCATTAGCACTGACTATTGCAGCCTTCTTTTGGGCGTAGCTACCCCAGAGCATATATACCAAGCCTTTTTTCTGAGATGCCAATGCCTTTACAACAGCATCGGTAAAAGTTTCCCACCCCTTATTTTGATGAGAACCTGCCTGGTGTGCTCGCACTGTTAAGGTTGCATTGAGTAGTAATACTCCCTGCCTGGCCCAACGCTCCAGCGAACCATTCGGAGGAATTTCTTTACCCAGGTCGTTTCTAATTTCTTTGAAAATATTGACCAAAGAGGGCGGAAAGGTCACCCCTTCATGTACAGAAAAACACAAGCCATTGGCCTGCCCCGGACCATGGTAAGGATCTTGCCCAAGAATAACCACCTTTACATCGTTGAAAGGGCAGGCATCAAAAGCTCTAAAAATGTCTTTTCCTTTGGGGTAAATCGTATGTGTTGCGTATTCAGATTTCACAAAATCGGTTAGCTCACGGAAGTAGTCTTTTTCAAACTCAGGGCTTAGCACCCTACCCCAACTCTCTTCAATTTTTACTGTCATTGAATTTTCAATTACTGAATTAGCAATTTTGAAAGTAATCTCTAACTTTAAAACTCAATATTAAGTTGTTTGATTTACTAATCCAGAGGTTTAGCAAGGAACTTAAGTACCTGAAGTTTCCTTGTAATTAGGCTTCTTCGGCTGCCAGCCACTGAAAATCAGAACAACAAGAGAGAATTAAATGATTGTTACAGCAACCACAAAAGGCATTAAGGTTTGTGTTGAAACCAGTTATCAACCCGAGTATTCCAGCCCGGCCCAGTTGCACTTTGTGTTTACTTACCGCATTACCATAGAGAACAATGCAGATTATACCATTAAGTTGCATAGACGCCATTGGTTTATCCATGATGCTAACAATACGGTAAGAGAAGTTGAGGGCGAAGGAGTAGTAGGGCAACAACCCATTCTGGAGCCCGGACAAAAACACGAGTATGTTTCCGGCTGTAACCTAAGATCCGGCTACGGAAAAATGTACGGTACTTATCTAATGGAACGAATTGTGGACGGCAAGGAATTTGAAGTTAGGATTCCGGAGTTCAACATGATTGTGCCCTTCTTACTCAACTAGTCTTGTTTCAGGTTTTAGCATTTATAAACTACTGGCTACAACAAGCCGATGAGCACTCGCTGCATTCTCCTTTCGTATACAAGCTATACCGCGAATTAATCAAGCCCTGCCGGTCGTTCCGCATAAACTCTGTTGAACAGCTAAGACAACAATTGCTCAATAACCATAAATACATACAGCTCACCGATTTTGGAGCAGGCTCCAGAGTTAGTTCCTCCAAACAGCGCACAGTTTCTTCCTTGGCCAAACATGCCAGCACCCCACCAAAATTCTCAGCACTCTTACATGCCCTTATCGGGCAATTTAATATGACACAGGTGCTGGAGTTTGGCACCTCATTGGGGCTAAACAGCCTTTACATGAGTACTAAACCGGAGGTTCATCTCACCACTTTCGAAGGCGACCCCATACTTTGCCACATGGCCAGGAGCCATTTCGACCAATTCAACCGGCCGAACATTGAGCTTATTGAAGGCCCAATTGATGAGACCCTTCCACTCGCTCTTCATAGATTGCCGAAAATAGACATGGCCTACCTGGATGCTAACCATAGATATGCCCCCACCCTGCACTACTATGAATCCGTATTGGCCGCATGCCATCACAAAAGCATTATTGTGATTGACGATATTCACTGGTCTAAAGAAATGAGCCATGCCTGGGATACCATTCGAAAGAAAGACGAAATTTTTGTCTCTATCGACCTTTTCGAAGCAGGTCTTTTATTTTTAGATCCCGGCCTCACTCGCGGGCACTACATACTCCACTTCTAGCTGCCGGTCATTTTCTCAACAGCTTGATAAACAGTTCGTTGCCTGCTCTTGGCTCAATACTATTAACCGCCAACTCCATAGTTTCGAGTATAAAACTCTCCGAAAAAAGCTCCACATACTCCTCTTTAGAACCTCCAAAAGGAGGCCTGTCCGAATTCATGGCTGTGCGAAATAAAAGCCCTACCAGTTTACCTCCATTTTTCAGCAACCGACCACATTGCGTTACATAGGCAGGCCTTAAGTCGGGGCTAAGAGCGCAGAAGAAAGTCTGCTCAACGATCACATCATACTCTCCTTTCAGCGCAAAAAAATCGGCATGAATGAGCTGATCTTTCGGAAAATCCCCTACCCGTTCGGCAAAACTCCGCAATGGCTTTTCCGAAATATCTACTACGAATACGTTTTTAAAACCCATTTGCCAGAGATACTCTGCTTCATAGGCATTCCCCGCCCCCGGTATAAGTATCTGCAAGCTTTTATCCTGTAACTGATCGAAATAAGCCTTTAGAGGTGTAGAAACATGACCAATATCCCATCCGGTTGCACCAGTTTCATACCTTTTATCCCAATAGTCGGCCCCAAGCTCCATACGTGCTGCTTTGAATTATTAAAAAAAGTTTAGGTAATTCGCCCATATTTTGGCCGAAAGGTCGTTAAAAAGTTGATTTAAAGAGACAAAAAATGAGTGAGGCACCTTCAGAAAAAGGTAAAAAAGACAAAATCCGGATTATTCTAATCGTTGCTATTGCCGTGGTTGTATTAGGGTCTGGCTATAAGATTTATACCGACCAACAGGCGAAAAAGGCCTTGCAAGCAGAATACGATGCTACCCGAACGCTCCTCACCTCTAAATTGGACAGCATATCTACTGAGCTGAGTGATAAGATTTCTGAGATTGCCAAATTGGGAGGAGATATCGACTCGCTGGTGGCTGTAAAAGACTCCATTACAGCAGAAAGAGATCAGCTTCAACGTACGCGTGTAGCCAACAAAGCACTCATACAACGATTAGACCGAAAGGTAACCGGCTACGAAGAACTCCTTTTAGCCAAAGATGAAGAAATAGCTCATCTTCAAGCCATTAACTCTCAGTTGCTGGTAGAAAATAATGAGTTAAAAGAAGAGCAAAACGAGCTTACCAAAACCATCAACGAAGCGCAGCAAAAGCAACAGCAACTTCAACAACGCATTGGCCTGGCCGCCAAATTGAAAGCCGAAAATATTCAGGTTTATAACGTAAACGACCGTGGGCGCGAACGCGAAGGAGACTTCCGGCAGCGACAGGCTCAAAAGGTAAAAGTTACTTTTAACCTGGCTGAGAATGAAGTGGCTCCGGCTGGAGCTCACCGTATTTTGATTCAGGTAATAGACCCTGCCGGCAATGTAATATTCGATGTAGCCAGAGGTTCCGGGTCGTTTACCGTAGACGGACGAGAGATTTACTTCACTGCCGCTCAAGAAATAATTTTCGACAACTCTCAGCAGGCCTTAAGCTTTGTTTATGACAAGGGCACTGACTTTGAGAAAGGCGACCATAAAGTAGTAATCTGGGCCGACAACTACGAAATAGGCCGTACTACATTCAATGTGAGATAAGCGAGCTGGTTCATCCGGCCACCTTTTGGCCCCTCTTTTTTGGGAAAAAACAGCATGCAAACGTTGGCATAAGCCAAACGGAAGGAAACCGGTATATTACTCGTTAATAACCGCTTTTGGCCATGCTTAGCTTTCAGAAAAAACTCACCAAACCCTTCTTCATAGTACTCAGTTTACCTGCCACGGCAATGGGCTTTGCCCTCTCCGTTCAAATTGCTGCTCTCAGCTGGATACTGAATACCAAATTCGGCTTCAATCTTGAAGAGATTGGCTACGTGTGGATTGCCGGTCCGGCTGCCGGCATTTTAGGACAGGTAATCGTTGGACTGATAAGCGATAAGGTCTGGTTTTGGGGAGGTCGCAGAAGACCCTTTATCCTTGTAGGTGGCACTATAGCAGCACTAATGCTTCTGGCCTTACCGAATATCGATATCATAGGCAAAGCCCTGGGCATAGAAGAAATGATTGGGGTTGCCATTGCCGTAGCTCTTTCGCTCGATCTGGCCATCAACATTAGTTTTAACCCAACGCGTTCGGTTATTGCCGATGTTACACCTCGTGGAGATGTGCGTACCAAAGGCTATACCTGGATGCAAACCATATCCGGTTTTTTTGGAGTTGTAGCCTATCTCATAGGAGCATTTGTGAGCAACTATATACTCATATATCTGGGAGCCGGCTTGGTTTTCCTATTCTCCATTATACCCACATTTTTTATCGAAGAGCCTCAAAAGCTCATTCCGGAAGATGAGGTAATAGAAACGAACAATACCGGAAAAAAGACTAATTCACTCGCCTTTCTTAAAATTTGTATAGCCCATGCCTTTACCTGGGTTGGTGTGCAAACCATGTTTATTTACACCTTTTCTTACATAAAAGAGAATATAATGGGCTTTGCTACCCTCGATCAACTAACCAATGCTCAGAACAATGAAATTGGCTTTATTACCGGGGTATCATTTGCCGTACTGAATACTGTTGGTTTTTTATTACCATCACTGGTATTAGAACCATTAAGCAAACGTATTGGGCGTGTAAAAACACATATGCTATGTATAGCCATTATGGCTATGGGCT
>NZ_DDDQ01000145.1:64058-85663 GCF_002336325.1 Roseivirga sp. UBA1976
TATAGCCATTATGGCTATGGGCTACTTCCTTATTGTTATGTTTGGTCATACACAAGCCGCACTCTTTGGGTTTATGGTTGTATTGGGCATTGGCTGGGCAGCGGTAGTTAGTTTACCCTTTGCCATAATGTCCGAAACCGTAGATCAAAACAAAATGGGGCTCTATATGGGGCTTTTTAATCTTTCAGTAGTGTTACCTCAGCTGGTGGCTTCCTACTTAGGTGGCTTTATAGATCAGTCCGAAAATAAAAACGTAATCTTCATTATTAGTGCCATTTGCCTGGGCATTTCGGCCGCGCTGTGGCTTTTAGTAAAAGACCAAACCACTGAAGCCTCATTGCAAAATGAGGTAGAAACCGCCCATTAAATTTATTCATCCATGTATTCAAAGACTTTCCTCCTCATCGGCATTCTTCTAATTATGTTCTCTTGCGAAAAACAACCTCATTATGAACACTTAACCGACTATCCGGTATACGAAGGTAGCGACCTTGGATTCACTTATACCGAATCGGCTACTCACTTTAGGCTGTGGTCGCCTGCGGCAAAAGAGGTGCGTCTAAAGATATATAGTTCGGGTAATGGCGATAATCTTGAAGCCACTTATGCCATGAAACGGGCTGAAAAAGGAACATGGACCTTTAGTGTTTCGGGAAACCTCAAAGGGAAATACTATACCTATCAGGTGAATCAGGAAGGCCAATGGATGCAAGAAAAGCCCGACCTATATGCCGTTGCGGTAGGGGTAAACGGAAGGCGCAGCATGATTGTTGATCTGGACGAAACTGATCCGGAAGGCTGGGACTTAGACAAAAGACCTGCTCTCAATAATTACACCGATATTATTATCTATGAGTTGCACATCCGCGATATGACCATACACCCCTCTTCTGGATCCGGTCGGCCGGGTAAATATGCCGGGCTAATAGAGACCGGAACCCGTAGCCCTCAGGGGCTGACCACCGGTTTAGACCATATAAAAGAACTGGGGGTTACACATGTACATCTGCTACCCACCTTCGATCACCGATCCATAGACGAAACACGGCTAAACGAACCTCAATACAACTGGGGTTACGATCCGCTCAATTACAACGTGCCCGAAGGTAGCTTTTCTTCCGATCCTTATGACGGAGCTGTTCGTATCAAAGAATTTAAAGAAATGGTGCAGGCCTTCCACCAAAATGGTATTCGGGTTATTCTGGACGTTGTTTATAACCACACCGGTGAAACAGAAGATTCTAACTTCAACCAACTTGTTCCGCGCTATTACTACAGACAAAATGAGGAAGGAGGCTTCTCCGATGCCTCTGCCTGCGGCAATGAAACAGCCTCAGAACGAGCCATGATGCGAAAATACATTATTGAATCCGTTCAGTATTGGGTCAAAGAATATCACCTCGATGGCTTCCGTTTCGATCTTATGGGCATTCATGATATTGAAACCATGAATGCTGTAAGTGAAGCCGTAAGGGCCATAGACCCCAGCTTGTTTGTTTATGGCGAAGGGTGGACGGCCGGAGCATCGCCATTGCCTCAGGATCAACAGGCAATTAAAGCAAACACATACAAGCTAAATCATGTGGCCGCATTTAGCGATGACTTGCGCGATGGCCTGAAGGGAAGCGTCTTTGAACATGAAGAAGGTGGCTTTGTAAGTCAGCGGGCCGGACTAAAGGAGAGCATTAAATTTGGTATAGTAGCATCTACCCAACATCCTCAGATAGATTATTCTCAAGTGAATTACTCTAAGGCACCATGGGCCGCAGAACCCGGTCAAACCATTAGTTATGTTTCTTGCCATGACAACCATACCCTTTGGGACAAGCTAGAAATTTCTAACCCTACAGCCAGCGAAGAAGAGCGTATTAAAATGCACAAACTGGCCGAAACTATTGTGCTCACCTCTCAGGGTGTACCGTTTCTCCATGCCGGCATGGAATTTCTCCGAACTAAACAAGGAGTAGAAAACTCATACAACTCTCCTGACTCCATCAACCAGCTCGACTGGAGGCGAAAAGAAAAGTATAAAGAGGTTTTTAAATACTACAAGCAACTCATAGCCTTGAGAAAAAATCATCCGGCTTTTCGCATGACCTCTACCGCGCAAATTCAAGCACACCTTGAGTTTTTGCCTTACGAGGGAGAGAACTTTCTGGCCTATCAGTTAAAAAATAATGCTAATGGAGATAACTGGCATACGATATTGGTGTTACTCAACGGAAGTGGACTTAACAAAACCATTGAGCTGCCAGACGGTGAATGGACACTCGTGGCCGATGGCAACCAAGTGAATGAACAAGGCCTTAAAAGCAGCAGTCGGGTAATGACCATCCCGGCCAGCACAGCCTTTATTCTTAAGAAGGATTGAATTTCTATTCGTGTTGGAAATTGACCTATAAAGAAGCTGCCATTTTTATATAGCAAGCTCCGTTTCAAAAACTTTGACCGCAAAGCCTCTTATGAGTGTTCGGTTACTAAGTGTTTCAACAAAAAGTTCTCCCCTTCTTTTTGAGGCTTGCAAACATTTGAACTGCGTTTGTCCCTTTTTCACAGCCCAGTAAGGCGATAATATGGTATGGATAAATCCGGTAACCGGGTCTTCGTTTATACCCAGATTGGGAGCAAAGTATCGCGAAGCAAAATCGTAAGTGCCTGTTTCATCCCATGCTGAAACCATAACTCCATTTACCGCCAGCCTAGCCACATTATCCATTGAAGGGTTTAACCCCACCAAGGTTTGAACAGAATCAACAATCACGATCAATTCGTTGGGCACCTCAAGTACATCAATCACCGAAGGACCAAATGTAGACTGAATGATATGCTGTTGGTCTCCGCTGTAGCTCGAAGGCATTGTTAAAGGAAAGTTCATTTCCAGAGCACCATCGCTCATCTGTTTAACTACCAATTCACCACTCAGCGTGTCGAACACAATGGGAGCATCGGCTGTATGAAAACCTTCTGAAAACAGTACGAAGGCCGAGGCCAGAGTAGCATGTCCGCAAAGTGGTACTTCGCGAGCCGGAGTAAACCATCGCAAGTCATACCTACCTTCTTTTTTCACCACAAATGCCGTCTCCGACAAATTCATTTCTGAGGCAATAGCCTGCATTTCATCCTCCCTTAAGGGTTCGGTTAAAACACATACACCGGCAGGATTTCCACTAAAAACAGTCTGGGTGAAAGAATCAATTTGGTACAGCTTCATGGTTTTTCTTTTTGCTTTTGAAAATTACATTTAATACCACCCCGGCCATTACGGCCGTCATGCCAAGGTAAGTCAATACATTGAAGGTTTCATCAAACAGAAAAAACCCAAAACCGAGGGCATAGATAATACCAATAAAATTAATATTCGAAACTTTAGACAGCTCTTCTGACTGATAGGCGACTGTTAAGAAATACTGGGCAATTTGAGTCAATACCCCTACCCCAAGCAAAAGAAGCCACTCGATACCCTCCGGTTGAACCCAATGCAAAGCAGAGTATACCCCCACTATAGGCAAAGTAACCAGTGGAAAATAAAAGATGATTACCAACGGATGTTCAGATGTTTTGAGCTTTCGAATCATATTGTAAGCCACACCTGAGAAAAATGCAGCGCCAACCCCAAGCAAGGCCATAAATGGAGACACCCTTGGGTCAAACCCTTTAATCATAACTATTCCGGCAAATGACAAGGCAAAGAACAACCACTGAATGGGGCTCACCTTCTCACCGACCACCCATATACCAATAAGCGTGGTAAAAATTGGCCCCAGAAACATAAGAGTTACCGCGCTGGCCAGCGGTATTTCCTGCAAAGTAGTAAAGAACATCATCAGAGCTAAGGCTCCGGCCAAACCACGGATGAGCAAAACTTTTCTGTTATTCCCCAACAAAGGCACTTTCTTGATTCGCAAGGTTACCCCCGACATAAAAAA
The DNA here is from genome assembly GCF_002336325.1 of Roseivirga sp. UBA1976. Lineage (NCBI taxonomy): Bacteria > Pseudomonadati > Bacteroidota > Cytophagia > Cytophagales > Roseivirgaceae > Roseivirga > Roseivirga sp. UBA1976. The sequence goes on from NZ_DDDQ01000145.1 coordinate 67,985, forward strand.
CGAAACAATTGACCTGAAAAGAATGATTTCTATTGCGGGGATGTTAGGCAGATATTTTACCAACACATTCATGACAGCAAAAACGAATGTGGCCAACATCATGTAAATTACCCCTTTTGAAAACATGCACAAAGATGCACTTATTCAATTTTGAACGATAAAATATGGCATTAAAAGTTGGTCAAAAAGCACCTTCCTTCCAATTGAAGAATAGCGAGAACGTTTTGGTTAGCCTACCGGAAAACCTACCCTGCATTGTATACTTCTATCCGAAAGATTTTACCCCCGGATGTACCGAAGAAGCCTGTAGCTTCAGAGATCAACATCACATTTTCAAAGGCCTCAACATTCATGTATTTGGCATAAGTAAAGATTCGCCAGCTACTCATAAAAGATTCAGGGCAAAGCACGACCTACCCTTTGAGCTTCTCTCCGACCCTTCAGGAAATGTTTGTAAAGCCTATGGTGCGCTCATGCCTATTGTGAATATACCCAAACGAATAACCTACCTGATTGACTCAAAACAACAAGTTGCAGCCGTCTATTCCGACCTGTTCGGGGCTCGAAAACATATAGAGCATATGATTGCGCAATTAAAAACCGAATAAAACTCGATTTTCTACGTTCGAATGATAAATTTGTGTCCTAACCTGTCATTTCGGAAGAATATGAGATTTTTCGTTCCGCTGCTGTTGGTCATTTGCCTTCACACTAGCATTCACGCTCAACAATATGTAACCACAGGCGATTTTGACCGACTGTCAAAAGCCTCTGTCGGCTTTGGTTTAAATACCTATTTCGGAGAATTACGAAGGGCACAAGACCCAAAGCTTCAGACGGGCCTGAGCGCTACGATAGGTTACGAACATTTGTTTACCGACCAGATTGCCATAAGAACTAACCTGAGCATATATAAAATTCAAGCTGACGATTCTCTATCTCCACTTCCGGCCAACAAAACGAGAAACCTTAGTTTCAAAGCTACCAACGTAGAATTTACCGTCCAGGCCTTGTACTACGCCTTCAGGCACCCTGCCTCCGGGTATAAAGACAGGGCCTTTGCCAACCCTTACTTGCATTTGGGCATAGGCATTACCAGCAACAACCCCAAAACAGAACTTGCGGGAACCACCTATGATCTTCGCCCCCTTTCGCTGGAAGGCGTTCAGTATGGAGGTTTGGCCTTGGCTATTCCGCTTGGTTTTGGATTCAACTTTTTTATGTCGAGAAATGTAGATCTACAAATAGAAGCTCAATATACGCTTACCATGACGGGCTATTTAGACGATGTGAGTACGGTATACCGAGACCCTTCTTCTTTCTCAGAAACCAATGGTGTAGATGCCAATACCCTCGGATTATTGTCCGACCCAAGGGCCGCGCTTAACCCTCCGGTGGCTCCCGTTGCGGCAGGCACTCCCCGAGGTGATGGCGGCAACGACTCATACCTTAGGATTGGGTTTCGTTTGGGATTCTATTTACCTAAATCGCTATACGGTAAATCATCAATCCGTTGTAAGGTAATTAAGATGACGCGATAAGTCCGTCTTTAATCTCGATCTGCCGATCAGATAACTCAGCCAAAGCTTGGTTGTGTGTAACAATCACAAACGTTTTTTTGAACCTGTCGCGAAGGTCGAAAAACAGTTTATGCAATGATTCCGCATTTTTAGAATCAAGGTTTCCACTTGGCTCATCGGCAAAAATCACTTTGGGGTCGTTGATGAGCGAACGAGCCACAGATACTCGCTGCTGTTCACCCCCCGAAAGTTCGGAAGGTCGGTGCGTAGCCCTATCGGCCAAGCCCAGTATTTCTAGCAAGTTCAACGCTCGCTGCCTCACTTCTTTTTCAGAAAGACCGGAAATAAAACCGGGAAGACATACATTCTCCAAAGCCGAAAATTCAGGCAGCAGATTATGAAACTGAAATACAAATCCAATCTCGCTGTTTCTAAACCTGGCCAGTTTGGCGGCAGAAAGAGCAAGTACATTTTGCCCTACTATATTCAAAGTGCCCTGATCGGGCCTATCTAAGGTGCCCAAAATATGCAACAAGGTACTTTTGCCCGCTCCCGAGGCACCAACAATGGAAACCACTTCTCGATCGGCAATCTCCAGATCGATCTTCTTGAGAACCTGAAGGTTGTTATAGGCCTTGGAAATATTCTGTGCCTTAAGGATAATTTCTGCCATACATCCCAAACATAATGAATCGAATCTAAACAGAGCAGCAACAAACTTCTAATAAACGAAATTCACTTGTTATTATAGGCCCAAAGATTTAGCTTCGCACCAAATTTAAAAGCATCATGAATATTCACGAGTACCAAGCAAAAGAATTACTTAAAGGATACGGGGTAAAAATTCAGGAAGGCATAGTTGCAAACACGCCAGAAGAAGCCACTCAGGCTGCTAAAAAGCTCAACGAACAAACCGGAACCTCTTGGTACGTGGTGAAAGCTCAGATTCATGCGGGAGGCCGTGGGAAAGGTAAGATACAAGAAACTGGCTCTAATGGTGTGGTACTGGCCAAAAGCCTCGATGAGGTTGGCCCTAAGGCTGAAGCCATTTTGGGAGGAACTTTGGTAACTCACCAGACCGGAGCAGAGGGTAAAAAAGTAAACAAAGTATTGATCGCTCAGGACGTTTACTATCCTGGCGATTCTGAGCCCAAAGAATACTACTTGTCTATATTGTTAGACAGAGCCAAAGGCTGCAATGTAATTATGGCTTCTACTGAAGGTGGAATGGACATTGAGGCTGTAGCCGAAGAAACTCCAGAGAAAATTATTAAAGAGTGGATAGACCCGCGAGTGGGCTTGCAAGGCTTTCAGTCGAGAAAAGTAGCCTTTCAACTAGGCCTGGAAGGACAAGCCTTTAAAGAAATGGTGAAATTCATTCACGCCCTTTACAAAGCCTATGAAGATTCTGACGCCTCTCAGTTTGAAATTAACCCGGTACTAAAAACATCTGACAACCAGATTTTGGCGGTTGATGCCAAAGTTAACCTGGACGATAACGGACTTTTCAGACATAAAGATCTTGCCGAACTGAGAGACATAACGGAGGAAGATCCGGCAGAAGTAGAAGCAGGCAAGTACGGACTGAGCTATGTGAAGTTAGATGGTAACGTAGGCTGTATGGTGAACGGAGCAGGACTTGCCATGGCAACTATGGACATTATTAAGCTTTCCGGTGGTGAACCGGCTAACTTTCTGGATGTTGGGGGAACCGCAAACGCAGAAACTGTGGAAGCAGGCTTTAGAATAATTATGCAAGATCCTAACGTAAAAGCCATTCTGATCAATATATTTGGAGGAATTGTTCGTTGTGATCGTGTAGCCAACGGAGTGGTTGAGGCCTACAAGAAAATCGGCAACATCAACATTCCAATCATTGTAAGACTACAAGGAACTAATGCAGAAGAAGCTGCGCAGATCATCAATGAAAGTGGTTTGGCGGTAGAATCGGCTATATTATTGAAAGATGCTGCTGCCAAAGTGCAGCAGGCATTGGCTTAATAGAAGCACTTTTTTAAGCGCAGGCACCCGTAGCTCAACTGGATAGAGCGCTGGATTTCGGCTCCAGAGGTTGAGGGTTCGACTCCTTCCGGGTGTACAAATCTCCAGTCATTTGGCTGGAGATTTTTCGTTTACAGTAAATAATCATAAATTTGTAGAGCCTCAGCTAAGATAGTTTGTAACCCAATAAGAAGTTAATTAGCTTTACTATAAGCTTTAAGATGAAAAAGGTCACTTTCACTTTACTTATTATCTTAGCGTTTACTGAACTTGCAAACGCCCAATCCTTCTATTCCAGACGTAGAGATCGCACATGGATGTTCTCCTATGGAGTAGGCTTTTCTACCTATCATGGCGACATGCACGATGTTTTTTATGATGGTCTTCAGTCTGCCCTGGGCCCAAGTTTAGGTGTTGGCCTGAGAAAGAAGTTCGGTTCGCAGCTCTCACTGCGTGTAGACGTAAACTGGTATCAGATAGGCGGAAGTGATGCTGAAGGCAAGTCTGGGTTCATTTCAAAGCGAATCAGTAATCGTACCGATGTTGGAGATGAGGACGACCGCTACATCAGAAACTTGAATTTCAGATCGCAAAACTTAGAAGTTTCTGCCCTTGCCATTTTCAACCTAATTCCTGTTGACGGAAGTTATACCAGAAGACCAATTATTAACCCTTACCTGATGTTTGGTATTGGGCGTTCTACTAACCGTCCTAAGACATTTCTTCCCGGAGAAGAAGGCAATTACACCGTAAGGCTTTGGGAAATTCAAACAGAAGAAGCTGCACCAGTTAGTTCTTATCCTAAAAATGTAACCGTAATTCCATTTGGTATTGGAGTTAGGTTAAAAGCCAACCAGTACATCGATATTCTTATTGAAGGTGCCAGAAGGTTTACCTTTACTGATTACCTTGACGATGTGGCAACCTTTTATCCGAGCCGAGATGAAATCATAGAATGGAATGGTGGGCCGGGCTCACCAATGGCAGATATTGCTGTTCAGGTATATGACAGATCGGTTGAAGGTGGTTATACCGCCCGGCAGAAAGGGGCTATAAGAGGTAGAGAAAACAACGATGCTTATTATATCTTCTCATTAAGATTGGAGATGTACTTACCTGATAACTTCCTTGGAGAACTCTTCTCCCCATCCAGAAAGAAACCTAAGTTTAGATAATCTTTTCGCGCAGCCAGCCCTGGAAATCGGGCCGGACATCAGATCAATTATTCTTCGATCCAGATTGTTTGTGCTTTGTTGAATAGAGGGCTTTAGCTATGACAGATACCCTTGCGAGATTGAGAGGTATCGGAAATAGTGTCTTAGTCCAGTGATTCAAACTTAGAGGCCTTACTCTTATATTCGGTGAGCATAGACTTAAGAACACGGACTATTTCCACATCACTGAAGGCATAACCTTCGCTAAATGTTGCCAATTCGTCCAAACGATCAAGACACTCCTTAACCATCTTAAAGTCCAGTTTACGGGTTTGGGCGATCATTATTTTGGGATTATGAGTGGCCAGGTTGTTCTCGTTATCATCGAGTAGCTCCTCGTAGAGCTTTTCTCCGGGCCTTAGGCCGGTAAAAACTATATCGATGTCTTTGCCCTCTACTAGCCCGGAAAGCTGGATCATACGCCTGGCCAGATCAACAATCTTAACGGACTTACCCATATCAAAGACAAAAATTTCTCCTCCATCTCCCATGGTAGCAGCCTCCAACACAAGGCTACAAGCTTCCGGGATGGTCATAAAATACCTGGTAATTTCAGGATGGGTAACCGTAATTGGTCCGCCAGCCTGAATCTGTTTTTTGAATATGGGAATTACCGATCCATTTGACCCCAGCACATTACCAAATCGCGTTGTAATAAACTTTGTTGAACCGGAATCTATACTTACCAAAAATTCATTAAGGCTTTGTACATATACCTCTGCCGCTCGTTTGGTGGCTCCCATTACACTGGTGGGGTTAACAGCCTTATCGGTTGAAATCATCACAAACTTTTCCACATCGAACTCTACCGAAAGGTCTGCCAGATTTCTGGTACCCAGCACATTGCAACATACAGCCTCCGGAACATTTAGCTCCATCATGGGCACATGTTTATAGGCAGCAGCATGAAAGATTACCTGAGGTCTGAAGCGTGAAAAGCATTCCTTAAGTCGGTTAGTATTGGTGATGTCCGCCACAAACGAGATAAGATCTTCACCCATCTTCTTGAGCCCTCTAATCTCATTCTCAATTTCAAACAAACCGGTTTCAGACTGGTCGAGCAAAATTACCTTGGCAGGCGAATAACGTACAACCTGACGCACAATTTCGCTTCCTATCGAGCCTGCAGCCCCGGTAATGAGAATACACTTATCGTTGAGCTGCTTGCTAATGAACTTATTCTTGAGCACAATGGCGTTTCTGCCCAGCAAGTCCTCAATTTTCACCTCTTTGATCTGGTTGATATCGAACTCTCCACCAATCCATTGGTCGGCAGAAGGAACACTGGTAACCTTAATTCCAAACTCCAGACAACGGTCTACCAAATCGTTTTTACGCTCCAACGAAAGCTTGGTAGCTGCCAATATTAGTTCTGTGGGATTATGTTTAATCACTACTTTTTCGAACTCATCTTTGGCTGAAAAAATCCTTACCCCGCCAATTACATTACCAATTTTTCTGGGGTTGTCTTCCAGAAAGCCCACTACTTTAACATTAGACCGGGTGTCATTATCCAGTAGTTGCTTGGTAATCATACCGGATCGGCCGGCTCCCATAATAAGTATTTTACGCTGGCTCTTGGGCACTGTTCTATAAAAGGCGAACAGTTCTTTAACCAGTAAACGATAACTAATGGATATAACCAGTGAAACAAGAAAAGCTATGAGTGCAACTGAATATGGTAGGGCATTTTCAGAAAGGTAATTAATGGCAAATACAATAAGTAAAGAAACCAGGTTGGCATATAGAACTCTTAAAGTATCCTGAATACCGGTATATCTGATAATTCCGGCAAAACTACGGGTAAGCAGCGAGGCAATAAGGCCGGAAATGGTGTAAATGGCTATACCACGCAAAAAGTCGAACTCATAAAGTTCATCAATTTGAAAATTGAGTCGAAGCAAGTACCCAATAAGTGCTGCCAAAGAGAATATGGTAAGATCGATCATCACAATAATCCATCTTGGCAGAACATTAAGGGTTTTAAACTTATTGAGCATTTCTCAACACTTTTCGAACTACTGATGCTATTCTATCGCGATCGGCATTGGTTAAATTAGAACCTGAAGGTAAGCATAATCCGCGTTGAAATAAATCGTGGCATACAGCACCACCATGCATTTCGGCTCCTTTATAGAGGGGTTGCATATGCATTGGTTTCCACAAAGGCCTCGATTCAATATTTTCTTCCAAAAATGCTTGCATGAAAACTTCTTTGTTCAATTTTTCATGGTCCTTGGGAAAAACCACAGTGGTTAGCCAGTGATTTGAAAATGACTGGTCTGAACTCTCTTTATGAACCGTGACCGGGCTGCCATCAAAAAGCTGGCAATAGAAGTTGAAATTCTTGCGCCTGAGCGCTACAAATTGTTCCAATAACTCCATTTGCCCTACGCCTATTCCGGCCAGTACATTGGAGAGACGGTAATTATATCCCAACTCACTGTGTTGATAGTGTACTGCCTGATCGCGCGCCTGGGTTGATAAAAAACGGGCCTTAATAATCCGATCTTTGTTAGGTGACAGCAAAGCGCCTCCTCCTGAGGTAGTAATAATTTTATTCCCATTAAACGACAGTATACCGAAGTCGCCAAAGCTGCCGAGTTTTTGTCCTTTATAGCTTGACCCGAGTGCCTCGGCTGCATCTTCTATTACGGCAATCTCAAATTCACGACAAACCTCTAAGATTTCATCTATTCTGGCCGGCATGCCATACAAGTGCACTGGAATTACGGCTTTAGGTCGCTTTCCGGTCGTCTTAATCCGGTGCAGTATTACCTCACGCAGTAATTCAGGGTCCATATTCCAGGTTTCGGGATCACTATCTACCAAAACGGGATTGGCCTTTTGGTACAACACAGGGTTTATGGATCCGCAAAAGGTAAAGGACTGCACAATTACATCATCGCCAGGGCCAACGCCCAATATCTCTAAGGCCAGGTGAATAGCCGCTGTACCACTGCTAAGGGCTGCGCAATGAGCCACCCCAACATAACCAGACAAGACTTCTTCGAACTTATCGACCAAAGGCCCTAACGGAGCAATCCAGTTAGACTCGAAAGCCGATGCCACATACTTCTGTTCATTCCCGGCCATGTGGGGAGATGACAGCCAAATCTTACTCTTCTCCATTATTCAATCTAATCACTCGTCCCGGATTACCTACTACCACAGCATGGTCTGGCACATTACTGATGATTACCGCTCCTGCTCCAATAGTAGCCCATTTACCTATTTTAAGGTTAGGGATTATAGTTGCACCTGCGCCCACCTGTGTGCCCTCTCCCACCTCCACCGTTCCACAAAGGGTGGCATTTGGACTGATGTGAACATAATCACCAATCTTACAATCATGATCTACCGAAGCAGAAGTATTAATAATGGCATGATTCCCGATTTGTGTTGAGGAATTGATCACGGCCCCGGCCATTATAACCGTACCTTGTCCAATAGAAACATCATCGCCTAGAATTGCCGAAGGGTGAATGGCCCACCCATAGGTCAAGTTATGAAGGCCGGCAATCTTTTGCCGGATACTATTCGCACCTATAGAAATGATGTACTGTTTATCTAAAGCATAGTTGTGGCCAGTATCTGTTATAACTTCGTAGCCCGCCAACTCCTTTATATTCGGATTGGCATCAAGCAAATACTCAACTGCCTCGTCATTCTTCTCAAGAATATCGATGATTACTTTTGCATGGCCTGAGGCACCTATAAGAATCATGATTCGTTTCCTTTAAACTTTTCCATTGTCACTGAGCTGTTGGAGCTTATTCCCTCCCTCACAAAAACCTTCTTGACAGTCAAAAATAGGATTTTAATATCTAACCAAAAGGATAGATGTTCAACGTACCAAACATCTAATTCAAACTTTGCCGGCCAATCGAGGCTATTTCTACCATTCACTTGTGCCCACCCTGTAATACCGGGTTTTACATTGTGCCTTTTTGCCTGCTGTTCATTGTACAATGGCAGATACTCTACCAGCAAAGGTCTTGGTCCAACCAGCGACATATCGCCTTTTATTACATTAAGCAACTGTGGGATTTCATCAAGAGACAGTTTTCTCACCAACTGGCCAATTTTGGTAAGTCGTTGCGCATCGGGTAATAAATTCCCGAATGAGTCTTTCTTATCGTTCATGGTTTTGAACTTATAGATGCGAAATACTTCGCCATATTTACCCGGCCTAAGTTGAAAAAAGAAGGGTTTTCCGGCATTGGCTAGAGTTAGCAGCGCGGTGGTGAGTATAAAAACAGGACTCAGCAATAAAAAGGCTGCCAGGGCAGCCACAAAATCAAAAGCTCTTTTAAAAAAATGCCTATACATCATTTAACTCCATGAAGTTAAGCAAACGCTCATTAATCTTATTGACATCGAACCTTTCTTTCGCTATTTCATAGCTTTCCGCTCCCATTTTCAGAACCTGATCGGGTTGTTCCATAAAATAAGCCATAGCATTTGCTAGAGCCTTTGCGTCCTTTACGGGGACAAGAAATCCATTTCTGTGTTCTTCGACTGTTTCTCTACAACCGGGATGATCTGTAGTAATAATCGGTTTTTTCATGGCCATGGCCTCTTGAATGGTTCTTGGAAGCCCCTCATTATAATAGCTGGGTAGCACAAAAACGTCAGCCGCTTCAATATATGACCTTACGTCACTGGTAGTGCCCAGGTAATTTATAACTCCAGAATTGTGTAAGCTATCGATCTCTGCTTTGGATATTCCTCCGGGATTAGGATCAATCCAGCCTAAGAGCTGTACCTCAAAAGCATGTCCTTTTTTACGCAAAATCTCACTTGCCTCAACAAGCTCCGGTATTCCTTTCTCTTTGATCAAACGAGCAATAAAAAGAAACTTAACCTTTTCAGGTATGGAGGGCTTACTTTTTAGACGATAGTATTCTAGGTCTACTCCTGTTCCTTCAATTACCTCCACCCTGTTTACATGACCGACCAGTTTATGCTGAACAAAAAAATCTTTATCGTCCTTGTTTTGAAATATCACCCCATCAACCGATTTCAAGGTATCTCGATACAATTTTTTGACCAACTTGGCAATGGTTCTGGACTTGAAACTACTCTCATCAAAACCAGACCCTTTACCAGTTATTAGGGCAAATCGTTTCACGTTTCTGAACTTAGCGGCTTTTAACCCAAAAACAACGGGCTTGATAGTGTAGGCCAGCACATAATCAGGTTTTATTGCCTTAACCTGCTTTCTAAAGGCCATTAATGCCTTCAGGTCTTTTATGGGGTTTAGGCCTGTTCTTTCAAAAGAGTTAGATACGCATTTTGCTCCAATGGCTTCTACCTTACTTCGGGTATCTTCATCTATAAAAGGGGCTGCTGCATACACTTCAAAGTCTTGTACCAGCCTTTTGAGCAATGGCCCTCTAAAATTGATTAAGGAGGAAGCAAAGCCTCCAATAAGTAAAAATTTAGGCTTTCTGAAGTTCTGCAATTTCCTGATATCGTTTTTCTTGCTCTTCTCTTCTTTTCTTTCTCAAAAAGGCAATCCGTTTATCACTGTAAGCATATATAATCATGAACATAAACGGGTATAGAATAATACGTTGCCGTGCAATTAGCCCCAAGTTCACCAGTGCTAAACCCGCACCCACAGCAAAAAGACCTATGAAAATAAAACAGAACGCAATCAGTCTATCCTTTCGGATCATAGAAAAGGATCTTCTTACTGCCCGCCAATTCCTAAAAGCCAGATACCATATGAAGTAGACATCGAAAAAGCTTATTATCTGAAGAAACCCTCCGACTTCCCAAGGGAAGGGTCTGAGCAAAATATTGACAGGAGCCTGAATAAACTTTAATGGCCCCTGTGACAGAGAAATTTCACTCCCTCCGTAGGAAGATTTTCTTTGTGTTTGCTCAGCAAAATCAGTTACCTCGGTAACGTCTTCAACTCCTACCACAGAAAGAAAATAAAACGCTCCCACTACAGAGAGAACAAGAATGAAAACATTTTTAAAGGTTAGCTTCTTCAAGGTTCCTAAGAAGTATGCTCCGGCTAGAGCAAAAGCAAGCATAGCTGCCAACTGTGGTCTAACAAGATAGCACCACAAAAGGCCGAAAGCCATTACATAAATGTTCTGCTTTCTGCCTTTATCTACCATCCCGGTGAGGAAGACTGCCACGCCAAAAACCATCCACGTATCTTTACTCACATTAGCTGTCCAAAACCAAAGTGAAGGGTACAATAAAAGAATATAGAGGTATGTTTTGTATTCTGCTCCACCATAGGCCCTATAGAACACTTTGGCAAAATAGAGCAATCCAACTACGCAAAGAGCCGAGTATAGCAACCATGTACCCCGAAAGCTTTCTCCAACAAGTAATATGGCCAAGGCTGCGGGGTACCCTACAAAGTTGGTTCCTGCGAAAGCCGGCCCTCTCCAAACATCTCTATCGAAAAAGGGAGATAAATCAAATTGCCTGAAATACTCAGCAAAGCGCTGCCCCCATCTAAAATAAACCACAGGATCTCCAGCTCCTCCGTACAACCCAAAAACAACCAATGCGTAGGCTAAAACCGCAAATATTCTAATCAGAATTGTACCGGATACTATGTTCCGAAACTGGGCAGGCACATTACGCTGACCAACCAAATAGATAATCAATGAAAAAAAGACTATCGAAATAATTAAACCCGGTATCTCAAATGGAGCCAAAGACTAGTTAATTAGAGGGTTAGTTAACTGGTTAAACTTATGATTTTCCTTTCGAATCAATAGCATCATTATGTGATTACAGGTAATTGCAGCACAGCTATCAATACCCAGTTACTCAACTAAGAGCATCTTTATAGAAGGAAATAGTTTCATCCACCATTCGTTCCAGGTTAAAATAAGACTTTAGCTTTTCATATGCAGCTTCTGTAACGGAGGTTTGTCCTTCAGGGTCGTTCAAAACGCTTATAATCTGCTGACCCAGACTGGTCACATCATAAGGTTGAACGAGATATCCTGTTTTACCATGCTCCATCAACTCATTACCTGCAGGAACATCCCACGCGATCACAGGCGTTTTGGCCGAGAAGGCTTCAAGAAACACCACACCGAATCCTTCTGAAATAGAAGGTACTACTACTGCATCGGAGTTAGCCATCAATGCACCAACTTCTGTACTATACCCCAGAAAATCGATATGTTCAGATAGCCCAAGTATTTCTACCTGCTCTTTAAGAGTAGCTTCCAGAGCTCCCGTACCTGCAATCAATAACTTAACCTCAGATCCAAAAACCCTAACTACCATCTTCATGGCCTCTATAAGAAACGTATGCCCTTTAAAGGCTACTAGCCTACCGGCAATAATCACCTGCTTGGAGGCTTTTTTAAACTCTTTTTTACCTTTATACAGATAATTATCAGGCATATCAAAGCCATAGTGAATTAGCCTCATTTTCTCGGGTTTGGTTAATCCCGTGGCAATAAAGAAATTTCGTAAACCATTCGAAATTGTAAAAGAAGCACACATTCGCTTCTCGGCCCATTTGCTTATAAGAAAATACGGGGTGCTCGATTGTTTAGTAGCATCAAAACCAAACTTAGACGTGAAGGTGTTATCATACCCATGTTTGGTTGAAACCAACGCGGGTTCTAACTTCATAAAGGTCTTTATCAGCGCTAAGTGTAAATCTGCGTGAATCAGATGGGTATGTACTATATCGTAGTTACCACCGTTGGCAATTTTCTTTATCTTCTTAAGTACCCGTGGGGTTGGGTATTTCCCAATGTTTACTTCAAAAGTTTTGACACCTAAAGCGTTTAGCCTTTCGATAAATACTCCTCCTTTGCCACCTTGATAATCTGTATATAGTCTAAGGAACTCCACTTCAACTCCTTTAGCCATTAGCCCGGGAATTACTTTGAGCTGGTAGTTCTCTGCGCCAAATATGCCTCCCTCCTTTTGAACAAATAGAATTTTCACTTCAAATACCCTTCCTCCATTAAAGTTTCAATCAAAACCTTGTTGAACTTCTCCACACCGCTTTGTTTTAAATGATGCAGGTCATAAAGGTCTTCTTTATAGTGCAGTTTCATGAGCCGACTAAAGTTAATGTAGTTCCCCAGACCACTAAAACGACTATCCACTTCATCATTATTAAGTATATTCTCAAAATAGGTGGAGTCTATTGGGGATTGTACCATCAAAAGCTCTACTTTCTCCTTTTTTAGTAATTCGACAATTTCTAGAAAATAACTCCACTGGTCTTGACGAATATTCCATGAATACGCATTCTTAATGCTCTGTGCTCGAACATAACTATCATCTTTTTGAACATACCCTCCCCTTACATATGTATCCCCGTCTTTGGGTTTTACTAAAGGCTCATTGTAAGACTCATAAGTTCCACAAAACTGCAGAAATGCACGATTAATAAGAGCATTGTATGCTTTAATATGATTGGCTTTAAAAGCCAACGTAGCAACAGGCCAGGAAAATGGGCCATTGGCCAAAATATCTAAGGTAGATTCTAAACCATCTTGCTGAAAAATACCGGGATAAACCTCATAAATCACTAGCTCAGGCTTCACTTGGTTTAAATACTCTTTTAAAAGAACCAACCCTTGTCGGGGAGTCTGGTTGCTCGATCCAAGGTTGAATAGTTCGATTCCTTCATTCTTAAATATTCTTGGGTCAAAGCCCCTGTAGGCATGTGAAGAACCCAATACCAAAACGTCTGTCTTCTGTATATTGTTTGCTTCATTGGTTCTTGTATACATGTGCCCATAGCTTCCCATCTTGTAGTTCATGTTTTTCTTAAATGCCTCAAAAGGAATTAAGTTGGACCAAGCTACCAGAATTACACAATACCCCGGAATAGCCACCAAAAAGAAAATCAATATGCGCTTAAGAAATACCTTCATCAGAATTGAAAATAGATAAACGGTGTCTCTTCGGTTTGCATAAACATACCCATCAGGAAGATTAGAAATATATACCAAGACCACCTCAACCAACGAGGGTGTGCCTCCAACAGATATTCAATCGCAAACTCTCTTCTTCTCCCCAACCACTCTACAAAAACAAAGAAAAGGACTAAAACAATACACATCAAAAGTTTGCTGGAAAGCACCTCCCTTGGAACTGTAAACAGTGTAGAGTCGAAAATACCTGCATAAATCTGCCAGGCGTGAGCGATGTCCTCAGCTCTAAAGGATACCCATGCCAGAACTGTTAAAATGAAGGTTATCCCCATTTGTAGTAGTTCTTTGGCCGATGGAAAAGAGCTTCTCTCGGCCACCACCTCCATATTAGACCTATTGAGCTTGAGTAAAAACAGAGGAAGAAAGTATAAAGCGTTTAGTCCACCCCAGACCATAAAGGTCCAGTTGGCTCCATGCCAAAAGCCACTCACCAGAAATATGATAAAGACATTTCTGACTTGCCCCCACTTTGAACCCCTGCTGCCACCTAAAGGAATATAGACATAGTCTCTGAACCAGGTGGAAAGTGAAATATGCCATCTTCGCCAGAATTCGGCTATGTCTCTCGAGAAATACGGAAACGCAAAATTCTTCATCAGGTCAAAACCAAATAGTCTGGAAGTACCAATGGCAATATCCGAGTAACCGGAAAAGTCCCCATAAATCTGAAATGCAAAAAACAAGGCTCCTAAGAACAGTGTACTTCCTGAATAGGATTCACTGTTGTTGAAAATCAGGTTGGCATACTCTGCACAATTATCGGCAATTACCAGTTTCTTAAAGAAGCCCCAAAGAATCTGACGACAACCGTTAGCAGCCAGCGGATAACTAAATTGCCGCTTCCTATAAAACTGTGGGAGCAAGTGAGTTGCTCGCTCAATTGGACCAGCTACCAACTGAGGAAAGAAGCTAACAAAAGCAGCAAAAGCTATAAAGTCCTGGGTAGGTTTCAGCTTCCTTTTGTATACATCGATGGTGTAGCTGAGCGTCTGAAAGGTATAAAAACTGATTCCCACCGGCAACACAATGGAAAGAGCTCGCCCTCCTATTTCAAAACCGAAGAATGAAAAGGCAGCCTGGAAGTTCTCCAGAAAGAAATTAAAGTATTTGAAGAAGCCCAGAAAGCCCAGATTGACCACAACACTAAGCCACAACCAGAGCCTTCGCTTGTTATCTTTTGCTTCTTTTCCAAGCTGTTTGCCCACCAGAAAATCGACCAGTGTGCTAAACAGTATTAAAGAAAGAAAACGCCAGTCCCACCAGCCATAGAAAACATAACTGGCCACCACAATCAGGGCGTTCTGAAGTCTTAAGCTGTGCTTAAATACAAACCAGTACAGCAGAAAAACTACCGGAAGAAATATGGCAAAATCAAAGGAATTGAATAGCATATGTGGTTGCTATTTGAATAGCTTCAGATAAGAGTTTATAACAAATTCCTCACTATACTTCTCAGAAACAGAATTCTTTATGGTATCTGAATCGAAATCATTATTGTGAATAGCCAAGTACATTTCATCTATCTTATTGGCTAGGCTTATTATGTTTCCCTTTTCCGCCAAAAGACCATTTTTGTTTTTGACAACAAAATTCAATGGCCCATCACAATCCGTAGATACTACTGGTAGCCCATGACGAAAAGCTTCAATTATAACATTGCCGAAAGTTTCATAGGTAGAGGGCATTATCAGAAAATGATATTTAGGCAGTATATCATTTACTTCTATAACTGGTGACAAAAAGGACACATTAGATAAATTAAGTGATCTGGCAAGAGCAACCAATTCCTCTTTCATAGGGCCATCCCCATAAATATCTACATGAAGCCCGCTTTTAATTTCCGCCAATGCAGGGATCAGATACTGATATCCTTTCTCCGGTGAAAACCTAGCCAAACACACAGCCTTTATCCCTTCACGAGGGTCAGGCCTATTTTCCTCGTCAGACTGGATCTCGGGAAAAAAATTTGGTATATGCTGAATTCTTTTTAGCCTGTAAATATCCCTGTGACTTTCACACTGCTTATCTGACATTGCCAGAACTCGCACTTTCTTTTGATTAAACAAAAGCCGCATCTCTATTCTTTTTAATACAGAAAGAAATGACGGTTTAATTACGATATCATTATGAAGTCTCACAACAATATTCCATTGCCGAAATATGAGGTTCAACCTACTTAGTTGTCTAAAGTTATTTGGCCCATTGACAACAAACATAGAATTGGGCTCACAAATTTGAGTCAGTCGTTTATAGCACTTCCATATCTTTATAGGGTTATTAGTTTTGGGAATTTGAAACTTAACAATTTTCACTTCCTGATTTAGAAGAGAACGAAATGCCCCGGAGGGGTTCGCTACCAACATCGTCACACCAACACCTCTCCGATGAAGAGCATTCGCAAGCTTTATTACAAACTTTTGTGCTCCGCCTACTTCAAAATTCCATATAAAAATATAAACGTTCATCCCGCTACTGTTTTTATAAAATCTGCAGATACACGTCCGGGTTCATGCAACAGCTTTACCATATCCAATGATCTTTCCCCAAAACTCTCCAGCCTTTGTCTATCTTGAATTATTGCCTTTACCCGTTCTATTAAATGCATTAAATCTCCTGACCTTATAATATAGCCATTCTTGCCCTCTTCGATATAGCCGGAAGAGCCATCAACATCTGTGGTTAAAACAGCCAATCCATGAGCCATAGCCTCTAACACAGTGAATGAAGCCGGATCGTGACGGGTAGGCAACACAAAAATGTCATGGGAGGCGTAAAGCCCGGACATTCTAGTTAGTGGCTGGTTGATTAATAACCGGATATCTTCTGCAAATGGAAGCTCCTCCTTCCGTTTCACCATGCTTTCATAATATTCCCCGTTTTCATCGCCTGTTCCGCAAATGGTTAACCGAATATCCTCAAACTCTTGCCTTAGTTTTATGAAGGCTTCTAACATGAGTCCAGGGTTTTTTGAGGTATAGTATTTAGCCACGCAGAGGATGTTGACTTTCCCACCTTTGAAGTAAGTTCTGTTTTCAACCTGGGGTTGTATTAGAAAAGGAAAATAGACCAATCGCTTTGATGCAAGGGGATATTTTTCAGGGTTTCCCTTGCAGGGAGACATCCAATAGGCATTGAGTATGCCCAAAACAAACTTAAATACCAGCAACTTCGGCTTAGTGTAGTGTCTGTGAATTCTAATGCGACTATGGAACACTATCCTGCACCTAAATAGCACGGATAAAAAAAGAACCATATATCCGAAACGAGAAAAAACAGGTCTGATCACAACCAGCTTTGGTTTTTGCTCTTTAAAGTACCTATAGAGACTCTTGAATGACGGATAATAATAAGGTGAAAAACTATCTACACCGTCACCACGCTTACGAGGATTTCTTTCCATTTTACGCATTGACCATCTGGAAGGAGGCAAATAGTCAGACTCGGGAAGATCGGGAAGATTAACAGTATCTGGCTTATACACTAACAGTTTCACCTCATGACCATTCTGACGAAACCCTCTGAACCAATTGAAAAGATTAGTATGATATCTGTGATGTACGAATAATATTTTCATGCGATTAGCTCTATAACCTGAGCATTCCAAAACTTATAGTTCAAAGAGGCACTCTCTTTATCGTTATTCGTCAAGAATCTTTTGGCCTCATCAAGTTTCACCAGACCTTGTGTATTTTCAAAAATTTCTTTCAACGCTCCCGTGCCATTCGAAATTACATGACAACCACACAGTGCTGCTTCTAAAGCCGGCCATCCAAAGCCTTCTGTCAATGATGGAAAAAGGAGAGCCTCAGCATTCTGATAACAATGCTTTAGGTCAGAGTCACTCAGGTTTTGTAGTCTGGTAACTCTATTCTTTATATCAAGTGCTTTAATGAGTTCCTCATTGGAAGAGTTGAACGAGCCTATGCGTAATAAATGAAAATCTTCAGGCAACTCGTACATGAGCTTAAGCGACCAGGAATTATTCTTATACCA
>NZ_DDDQ01000151.1:0-34220 GCF_002336325.1 Roseivirga sp. UBA1976
CTCACGGCCGTCTACTCGATTGGGCAATCGTGCTTTTTCTTTTCTGTCCGTGCGTTGGCTCAGACACACTCTTTGACAAGCTTTGGCTGGTGCGTTGGCTTTGAGCGGCTTGGCAATGTGTGTGGCTGTTGAGCGTTGGAGTCATTGGTTATCTTATTTCAATTATTTCAACTTCACTGTTTGTGTCGCCTATTGTAACCCTTTCTCCAATTTTTCTACCTTTTATTGAAGTAGCTAAAGGCTTCATAATATTTACAATTTGCACTCCATCAATAATTTCAGCACCATTAGTAGGATAGTCCACCAACTTCACTTTCAATTCCTTTTCATTACTTAGGAATTTGATTTTAACTGTGCTGTTAAGTTCGACTCTATTGTCAAAGAGAGAGTTTGGAATCAATTCTACTCGTTCTACAACTGGTTCTTGGTCTTTTTTCGAATGTCGTTTAATTATAGACCATTCAGATTCGTAATAATTATTATCAACTGGTTTTCCATTGGCAGTAAAACTTTGGAATACTAATCGACTGATGTCATTGTAGATATCTAAGGGTAAAACATTGTAATCTATTCGGTCAAAATCATTGTAAATTACTTTGTAGCCTTGCAAGTGAAGTTGCTCCCGTGTCGAAATGTTTTCGGTCAAATGCGCTTTGAATTTTCTACGACCATTCTCATTGAAGTAAATGCCAATGATTTTTTCAGTTTCAACAGCTTCGATATGCACCAATTCCCCATCTTTATTCAAACCATTCATATATTCTTTGCCAATTCTTCTTGAAAGAAGTATTGGAATATGGACTTTATTCACATGACCTGATTTATAGCATTGTAGAAGAAAACCTGTCTGGTATTTTTCTTGTATTGGAATTACATAATCAGCTTCCAATGGCTCTTTATCTGTCAGAATATATGTCCCTGATTTAAATAGGTTGAAGTATCGAAGTATTTTATCTGTTCTTGGTCTTGAATCAATAGGTTCAAATTGTTCTTCGGGAGTTTCTTCATCATATGTGTCAATGACCAAATCTGAACTTTGCGCATCTAATGAATCATCCGTTCTTACTTCTTTTTCCTGTTGAATATTAGATTCCTGATAGCCATAATCTGAAATCGGTTCTATCTCTTTTTCTTCAAATACAGGAATCATGTTCCAAAGGGGTTCTAAAGCTTTCTCTCTATTGGTGTAATATTCATAGCCACGAACTCTGAAGAACTGCCAACCGCATCTTTCAAGTACTTTTTGGCGCATTATGTCATTTTGATGCTGTTCGGGGCCATGCCATTTATCACCATCACATTCTATGGCTATTTTAGTTCCATCAGGTAATAGTGCAACCATATCAATCTTGTATCGACCTTTCGCCACTTCGTATTGAGGTATAATACTAAGTTGCTTCCTTACAATATCATTGTAAACGTCAACTTCAAACCAACTGTCGAAAGGCTCAGGTTGTGTACCCATTCGCCTTTCTATTGGCGTGTTGAAAATCGGTTGATAGGAGTTGTAATTTTTGAAATGGTCCAATAGTTTGTAACGTAAATCATTTGTATTACTCAAATCGTCTAACTGCACCGAATGGAATAAATAAATCTGCTCTTTGGCTCGACTTACAGCAACATTGAACCGTCTTTCGTCTTCTGGTTTAACAAGTGCTGACCTATTGTGATTGTGAGCTGTTACCAAGCTTAAAAAGATAATATCCCTTTCATCACCCTGAAAGGATGAAGAGTTCCCACAAACAATTTTACGTTTATGAAATTCCTTTTCTCCAATTCTTTTCAGGAGTAGGTTTTCAATCACATTTGCTTGTTGATTTCCCTGAAGGGTTATCACTCCGATTGACTTCCCATTATAGTTTTCGTCTTCGACTAACTTCCCAATTGTTTCAGCAATGTGATTTGCCTCTGGCTCATTTATAATTCTTGCGCCTCTGCCTTCTGTGTAGCCATTGGGACAAAACTCTGCCACCAATGGTTCAAGACGATTTTCGGAATATTGTTTAAGTGGATAAAGCCCTTTTCCATCAGGGGCATAAAAATGACGATTTGAAAATTCAATTATTTCAGGCATACATCTGAAATGTTCTCTAAGAACGGTAACTCCATCACAGAAAAATTTAGCATGGTCGAAAAAGCTAAACTCCGTACCGTAATAATCAGAAAACGGGATTCCATTTAGATGACGCTTTATGTGAGGTGTCATAGTGTTTGCGTCCACACCAACATATTCAGGTGAAGTCTGTTTGTCATCTCCAACGATTATAATATTCTTTGTAATGTAGAGCAGGAATATTGCATCAGGTCCAAGTTGACTGGCCTCATCAATAATTACATAATCGTACATTTCTTGTTCAGGCTGTATCGTTTCCGCAACCTTGTATAAAGGCATAATCCAACAAGGCACAGAATCTTTGCAATGTTCCATTTCTTGTTGAGCAATTTTCCGAAACTTCATTGCTCTTTTTCCTTTTCCCGTCTTACCAATTTTCTTTACTGCCATTACCCAAGCATCTAAATGCTGTCTTAAAGAGCGGTTTTGTTGTAAACCTTCAACAACTTTATACCATGCTTTCTTTGAAGCGAGCTTTGCAGTCAGTCTCCTTTCCTTTCGTTCTAATTCATTAAGGTTTTGAATGAGTTGATTTTCATAATTGACATCCATCAGCTTTTCAAGTTGATGTTGCGCATTTCTGAAATAGATTGCTTGTTTTAAATTTTCTACATCCTTAGCTGAAAAGGAATCGTCCTCTACCAATTTTGTTGTGGATGGGATTTTAGAATAAAGCTCTGAACGTAAATTTTTGAAATTCAGAAAATTCTCTTTTCCATAAGCTAGCTTTTCAATTCTGTTCAGTAATTCTTCATAAGTGTGGAAGTCAAGGTTGTTGTATGCTTCAATTATGTTTTCCTTAATTGGGTGGTAGCCTTTTGGAACATAATTATTCAGATATGCGGTAGATTGATTAATTAGCTCATCAAACTCCGAAATGCTCTCTTTTAGTTTGCTATACTCGGCTTTGAGAATAGATGTCTTTAGGTCTTCATTATCAAAAAGTTTTATCTGCAAATTGCTAATGGATTCTATAGCCAATTTCACTGCTTTTGCTTCTTCTATTAACTTTGATAAGCGTAGCACTTCATTATGAATTTGCTTGAAAAATGAAATTTTCTTGAATAGTAAGTTTCCTTTTGGCTCTTCTTTTCCCCAAATTTCTGATAGCTCAATAAAGTCTTGTCGAAAAGAAATATCATTCAATACAGTTTCATACTCTTCAATGGTATCGCAAGGACTTCCATTGACACGAACCGCTTCAATAAAATAAAGACGTTCTTTTATTTCTCTTGGTAGAAATGGCTTTTTAATTGAAAAAGTAAATCCTGATAACGGATTACCTTCATTTAAGTATGCAAGAAGTACTTGAGCATCATTTTTAAGTTGCTTTAAACTTTTGTCCTGAGGATAAGAGACTTCAATATCCTTATCAATCTGTCGTAAATCATGCTTTTCGAACTTTTCGAGCACTGACTTTGACTGATTCAATATTTGCAACCATTCCTGATTTCTGCCTTTCAAAAAGGATTCTATAACAGAAGAAGTGAAGTCAATCTGGAATTTATCTACTTCGTTGTAAAAGTTTTGAAGGTTATTTAGCTGTTGAAATAGTTGGTCAAAATCTGAACATGAAATTTTAAGGTTAGCATCTTTTGGAAAAGAGCCATTAGCAAGCTTAGCAGTAAGACCTGAATATTCCTTTAACTGGACAGCAGTAAGTAATTTATTGGGATCAGGTATTTCAAAAACAAATTCATCAGTCTCTATTTGCTTGTAATTTTCATGCAGTTGAATGAATTCCGTTAAGCGTGAAAGCAACTCATTATTTTCAATATTACTGAAATCGTCTTCGTACCATTCGAATAATGGAGTATCTCTTTCAAGGCTCTCAGCAATTTCAGTTAAAGTTCCTTTGTATTTTTCGTTAATCTCCTGTTTTCGTGTTGCTTTTTCCTTAATCTTGACAAGATTGTTAGAGGTTTCAGCGATTGATTCTCTCGTCTTCTTTAATTCATTATCAAACTCATGAATTTGTGATTGATATTGAGTTAGATTGGCTCTTGATAATTCATCATTTATGGCGTTGACACTTGATTGTAAGTCTTGGATGGAAGATGAATCCCCACTCAAAAGGTTTACTGCCAAATCTTGAAATTCGGGAGGGAGTTTATCCTTTAAAACTTCCAATGCTCTTTTTGTATAGGCGGTAATTAGAACCTTTTTACCGTTTGCGAGCAAGTGACAAATTAAATTGGCAATAGTGTGTGACTTTCCTGTGCCTGGAGGGCCTTGAACGAGAACTTTATTGTTTCTTTTGGATTTTTCAACAATCTCTAATTGTTCGTCATTGTATTCCTTCGGGAAAAATATTGGCTCAATCTGTGAACCATTAAATGAGTTATCTGGTGAGGAAATATCATCTTCAATATCTGGGTGGATGCCTATAAGGTCATTTATTGTCGGAATTTCAAGGCTATCATTACCATTTTCAATATTCTCTAATATCTTCTCATATAGAGCGGTAAAGCTTCGAGTATTTCTTTTTCTAAGTAAGAGAGCTGGGGAAAATGTGATATTTGGTTTTGAAGGTGTTCTATTTGGCTTTTCAATTAAGTGGTTATAGCTGCCATCAGGAGAAACCCTTTCTGCAAACATTTGTAGAGCATCTTCTGTGTTGCTAAAAATTGTTTCAATATTTTTTTCTTTAATGTAGTTTTCTACCGCCTTTTCGGCATCTATGATGTTTTGCGAATCAAATTGGTCAAATAAGTCAAGGATGGAATCAGTTTCAATTTGGGGCGCAGATTCTAAGTTTGGTGAAACGAAAATTTGTGAGTCCTTTTGAGAGTACTCGAAGTTAATGTCGACTCTTTGGGTTAAAATATGTCTGAAAATCTTCGGTCTTTCATCATTCTCCTTGAAGTTCAATAGTCCGACACCAACCACTAATTCGTACTCTTCTCCAAATTGCTGGGTCTTGTTGAATATTCGGAAAAGTTGTTTGTAGACAGAGTTTAATTTCTCATACTTCTCATGTTCAATTCTGTATGCTTTGAGTTTCTCGTTATATTCTATCAGGTCATCAATCCATTTTTTGTCAATGTATTGCTGTAATTCTTTTTCAAGTTCTGGGAAATCTTCTATTGAAAGAGTTTCTCCTTTAATTTCAAGTGATTCCTTTAACTTGGGTTCATCTTCTTCATTTAATAATGTTGGCTTGTCAATCCATTTTTCCAAGTTTTCCGTAAGCTTGGAAAATTCTGGTTTCGTTGGCTCTTTAGGCTTTCTTACTTTTAACCAATAGTCGTTGTCTTCGTTGAAGTCGCTTCTGATAATGTTTTCAAAAAGCTCATTTTCGGGAATGTCGTCCAGCCAAAATTTCTCAGGATATTGTGTTTCTTGAGCGTCAATGTCGCGGACAGGGTTACTTCTAAGTTTCGAAAACTCTTTGAGGTAGTTAAATATTTGTAAGTATTTGTCCTTTTTCATTTCACTCCATTATTCCTTTGTCAATTTATCAATTTCCTGTCGAGCGTTGGCAAAAATTCAGGCTCTTTTGGTTTTTTGCGTTGGCTTTGTGTGTCGGCAAAACCAAATGTGCCTGAATGCGCGGTCGGCTTTTCTGCATGTTGCCCAACGTTAGCTATGCGCCACTGTGGTGGCGGTTATATTTAATATAGATTGAGAAAAGGTGCTTATAGCCTTCCAACAGGGTGTGCTATAAGGAGTTTTAAATGAATCTCTCAAATATTGAGTTTGTCCAAAGGTGAAGCGATTTTTTCCCATCCTTTATGAGTTATATGTGTATAAATTTCTGTCGTCTTGCTAGAACTATGACCTAGCAATTCTTGAATATAACGAAGATCAACCCCACTCTCCAACAAATGAGTGGCAAAGCTGTGTCTTAAAGAATGAAGCGTCACTTTCTTTCTAATGCCGGCATCGTATAGAGAGGTTAAAAATACTTTTCTGAGGCTTGAGGCTGAATATTTTCCGCCATGTAAACCTTCAAATAAATATGCTTTCGGTCGGTACTTTTTAAAATACTCACGCAGCACGTCTAGTGCTTTCTGTGAAAGTATTGTTACTCGGTCTTTTTTGCCCTTACCACCTCTGATAAAAACCCGCATTTGCTCACTATCAATATCTGTGATTTTTAAATTGATCAACTCTCCGGCACGTAAACCTGAACTGTAAACTAATAATAGCATGGCTTTATGTTTGAGGTTATGCACCGAGTTGAAAATGGCAGCAACCTCTTTTTCGGTGAGTACCTTGGGCAGCTTAAATTCTTTAATTGGTCTTTCAATATGATAGTACCCTCTTTCCCGACCCAATACTTTTTCAAAGTAGA
The DNA here is from genome assembly GCF_002336325.1 of Roseivirga sp. UBA1976. NCBI lineage: Bacteria > Pseudomonadati > Bacteroidota > Cytophagia > Cytophagales > Roseivirgaceae > Roseivirga > Roseivirga sp. UBA1976. Next base: position 6,411 of record NZ_DDDQ01000151.1, read on the forward strand.
ATTTGATGGCATTGATGTATTGGTTCTGGCTGCTTGTCGACACCTTTTTTTCCTTTACCAGGTAGGTTTGAAAAGTCATCACTTCTTTGTCGCTAAGTTTTTCAGGAGGAGTCTCTGGAAAATGATTTAAAAATTGCTCAAAAAGTGAAAGATAGGTTTGAATAGTATTGGGGCTGTAACGTCTTCGCTCTAGCTGTTCGAGGTATTCTTTTGGAAGATTCGATTTGGATTTGAATTTAACCGGAGTATTTAATTCCGAGTGGCTAGTATCAAAGACCTTGGTAAGGTCTTCTTTAAGTTTTGGAGTGAAGGGAAAGAGCCAAAGTTTTAATTCAGGGTTCCAACGACCTTTAAGCTTTTTTGCTTTCGAAATCAAAGACTGATCATAAGGAATGGCTAATCCATAAAATTTTTCTTTTGCGAGTAATATGGTCTCCAGCTTGAACAAAATGTGTGTATTGAAAAACTAATGTACAAAAAAAGGAAACCCTCTTGGGCTTCCTTCATTCTTATCTCTTAAAATGAGCTATTTAGCTCAATTACCAAATTAGCTCATCATCAAATTTATTTACCTCCTTTTAGCTCAGGTAGCTTAAAGGCGTCCAGCGGGCTCGATTGCTTCATTAATGCCTCGATTTCTTCTGTAGTTCGTGGGGCAAAAGCCGAAAGCAGTTCAAAACCATCTTTGGTTATAAGCACATCGTCTTCAATGCGCACGGCTATGTTCCACCACTTAGGGTCGCACTTGCTGCCTTCGGGAATGTAGATGCCCGGCTCTATGGTAATGGCCATGTTTTCGCGCAGCACATCGTAGGGGCCAAGGTCGTGTACGTCAAGCCCTATGTGGTGCGATAGGCCATGCGGAAAGTAGAGATGCGGGCTGCTGGGGCTGGCTATAATGCCCAATTCGGCCAGGCCTTCGTTTATAATATCTTTGGTTAGTTTGGTAAGCTCTGCGAAGCTAACCCCAGGTTTGCACCGCTGGATAGCCGCTTCTTGTGCCTTATATACGAGGTCGTATATGGCCTTTTCTTCAGGAGAAAACTCACCGTCAACCGGTATGGTGCGGGTTACATCGGCCGTATAGCCGTGGTATTCTGCTCCCAAGTCCATCAATATCATTTCCGTACTTTCAATATGGGGCTTGTGATTCTCAATGTAGTGCAAAATGCAGCCGTTGTTTCCCGCTCCCACAATGGATGGATAGCCTTCGTATTCTGAGCCGTATTTTTTAAAGACGAATTCATGTATACCCTGTACCTCTGTTTCAGACATGCCCGGTCTCATGGCTTTCATTACCTCTACCTGTCCTACGGTCGAAATAAATACGGCCTTTCTCAAGAGCTCAATTTCTTCGGGGGTTTTAATGCCTCTCAATGAAGCCATAATGCTATTGAGGCTGCGGGTATCCAGGTTGTTGAGCTGAGGCTCTCTGCCCAAAGAGTTGGTTCCGCTGGAGTAGCCCGCCTTTTGTTTGAACTGCTCAATCAGGCTATAAAGGTCTGCCTGATCGTTTGGGTTATCGCGCACATCGTTTTTAAAGTCGTAAAACAACACTTTGTCGAATTTTGCAAAGTCTATGTTGTAGTCTTTGAAGGCCGAGCCGTTATAGGCGTTCTCAATCTTTAGTTGTTCTTTTACCCCGCTATCGCCCAGGCGTCTGCCCGTCCACATTTCGGCCATTGGGTTTTTCTGCTGAACAAAAAATATCTCATTATAACTGCTGCCTTCCTCATCCGTTTGGTTTTCTGAGAAAATGAGCAACACGGCATGAGGTTCCTTGTAGCCTGTGAGGTAGTAAAGGTTGGGGTCCTGATGGTAGACATAGTCTACATCGTTGGAGCGGTTGCGCACCGGATTAGCAAAAAATACGGCCACTGAGTTTTTAGGCATGCGCTTGCGTAGCTCATCGCGCCTGTTTTTATGAAACTCGGTAGAAAGATAGTCGGTAGGCTTCTCCTGAGCTCTGGAAACAAAAAATCCTGACAGGAAAAATACTATCAGGATTGCGTATATTTTGTTAGGTCTAATCATAGCATAATAACGTTCTGAGACGCTATTATACTAAAATGTTGCCGTTTTGTCTTGCTTTTTTTAGAACAGCGGAAATACCATTTTTATTGATGGTTCTGATTGCCGAAGTAGATACTTTCAAAGTAATCCATTTGTCTTCTTCCGGAATATAGAACCTCTTCTTTTGAAGGTTAGGATAGAATTTCCTTTTGGTTTTATTGTTAGCGTGAGAAACGTTGTTTCCTACCTGAACTCTCTTTCCTGTGATGTCACAAACTCTTGCCATAACTTAGTGAATTATCCGCTTTTTCTAAACGGACTGCAAATATCTGAATTATTCCTAAAACTGCCAACAATCTTTAAAAAATCTCCCGGTCTAAATAAACCCTAAGGTATTGAAGCCTTCCAGAGGCTATACAGTGCATTTTTGGCCCCAAGTACAAGTGGCTTACATCCACTTTTCTGTACTGCTTTCTACCTTATAGAGCACATAGTTCTCCAATGCCTCCGCTTTTTCCATGGCTATAAACGGAATACTAATGTCTCCGGCTGCAGTACTTAGCTCTACGGTGGCCAAATTCTTTCTTCGCTGATACCAGCTTTGTTTAATAATTACTGCCTGTACTTTGTAAAGCTGAATGATCTCGTGGGTGTTGCCAAATGTACCTTTGTTATTTCTCAACATTTCAGCTGTGAGTTCAAAAGAGCGTTTACGATAGTAGAGTTCTATGGCCAGCAGGGAGGTAGGAATCCAAAGCAGCAACCAAAGCGCATTGGGGTTCCAGAAGTAATAGGCTGGCAGTATAACGACCAGTGCCGGCAATAGACTAACCGTAAGCCATAACCTATACCTGAGCAGGTGACTCACCCGGTGTTTTTCGTGTTCGCTGCTTATATCGAAAGGAAAAACCATTTGAACCACATGTTTTACCTGCTGGTGGTAGCAACCCGGAATTTTAATTTTAGCCTTTAACTGGTCGGCCTGAGCACTACTGGCTTGCTCAATCTCCAGAGTGAACATTTTAAATGCTTTGCGCAACGGGTTGTCGGACCAGCTAATGGTTTGCACCTTAGAACGATTAATGCTTATTTCTTCCCTGTTGAAAAGGCCTCTTACCAGTTTCAGACCTCGCTTACGGGTAGAAAGCTTTAGCTCAAAGTTCTTGAGCACGGTATTGATGAGTGAATAAAGGAAGGCAATTATGGCCACAATAATAACCGACCCCAAAAAGACAATCCAGCTATTGGTGACCACGTATTCTTCAAAACCCGAAAGCTGTTCCCTCACCAGGTCCTCCACATCATCGGTCAATTCGTTGAGGGTAGAAAAAACAAAGGCAAAGAGTATGGCCATCGACTTCAAATGGTTCTGGCTCACACCAACTTTAAAAAGGTCTGTTATCGAAAGGCTCAGAATAGTTTCTTCTACTTCCTCTTCTCTTTCGGCAGTAGTTACCCGGGCACTCTCCTGGCTTGTTTTGTCTACCAGTTGCTCTCGCTCTTCCAGTATATACTTGCGCAAAGCTTCGGCATCTTCTTTTCGAAGCGCATCTATGGTCAGTTCAGATTTTTTGGCTCCGGCCGTATCAATCTCAAGGCTCACTACGCCAAACATCTGATGCAACAGATTTTGCTGTAAGTTGATGGTTTGAATGCGCTCAAAGGGAATGTTGGTCTTGGTTTTTTTTAGCACCCCTTTGTCGATAATAAAGGCTCCTTCTTCGATATGAAAATAGAACCTGAAATAGGTAAGTACAGAACCAAGAAGGTTGAGTGCGGCAATGCCCAATGCTACGTAGCCAATTACCTCTTCAAAGGAGTTGCCGGCCTTTCGGCCAATAAACAGGCTGAGCACCAATGGCCAGAAAGATCGCAAGGTAAAGCGAATAAACTTGATAAGAATAATACCTATGGCTACCCTCGATTGCCTGGTGGGCGAAGCATATTTACTGCTGATCGACTCCATCTAGTGCGGTTTTACCCATTATATATTCTTTTATTTTCTGAGCATTTTCTTCTTTGAGCCCGGGAATTACCAAATCGCTGCTATCGCCCCCGGCTGTAAATACCTTTAGGCTATGCAGGTGGAAAATTCGTTCAATGGGTCCCTGCTTTATTTCGGCATGTTGAATGCGGTTGAAGGGAACAGAGGTGCGCTTGCGCCATAGCAGACCCTTGCAATAAATGATGTCTTTTTCTCGCAGGCTATAGCGTTTTCTGGCAAACGCCTTGATGGAGTACAGACTGCTACCGATCCAGAGTAAGAGCAGCGGGCCCAGAGCCAAACCAAATTCGGTAAGGCCATTGTCTATTTCATCGCTGAAATAGACGATGCACCCCGCACCAACCATAAGTACCAAAAAAGTAACCCCCGTAACAATGAGCGTCACCGACAGGTACTTTTGCTCAATGCCAAAAAAAGTTGAATGTTTTACCTCCGGTAATTCGGAGATATTGACGGATAGGTTCTGAAAAGTGTCTGTCATTTTTTAAAGCCATAGGGGCAATGTCGGCATCCGTTTTGGCAGCAATAGCCGCGCTTTTTCAGGTAGTGCTCCGTAAATACCAACAACCCATTTTTGTCAATGTAGTAATCTTCCGTTTTACTGGCAAAAGTACGTTGTTCCTTTCTCTGCTTTGTCATGTTTTAAGGCTGCAATGATTTTGATACCTTTGGTTCAGGAAATTTGTTTGGAGGAAAACAGAGACAAAGTTAAAGTAAACAATATGGAATTGGTACAATCTAGCAAAGAAGCAATCGCATTAGAAAATAAGCACGGAGCTCATAACTACCACCCGCTACCGGTGGTGTTGTCTAAGGGCGATGGCGTTTTCATGTGGGATGTAGAGGGAAAGAAATACTACGATTTTCTGTCGGCCTATAGTGCGGTAAATCAGGGGCATTGCCATCCCCGAATTGTTGGAGCTCTCAAAGAGCAGGCCGAACAGCTTACCCTTACGTCCAGAGCTTTTTACAATGATGTACTGGGGCCATACGAACGCTTTGTGACCGAGTATTTTGGCTTCGATAAGGTGTTGCCAATGAACACCGGAGCCGAAGCTGTAGAAACAGCTATAAAAATTGCCCGAAAGTGGGGATACGAGAAGAAGGGAGTAGAAGAAAACGAGAGTAAAATCATAGTCTTCGACCAAAACTTTCATGGCCGTACCACTACCATTATCTCATTTAGTAGCGATCAGGACGCCAGAAGAAACTTTGGGCCTTTTACTGAAGGGTTCATTAAAATACCTTACAACGATACGGCTGCTTTGGAAGAAGCTCTGAAAATAGACAATGTGGTTGGGGTGCTCATAGAGCCAATTCAGGGAGAAGCCGGAGTAAATGTGCCGGCCACTGACTTTATGAAAGAGGTAGCCAGGCTGTGCAAAGAGAATAATGTGCTCTTTATGGCCGATGAGATTCAGACCGGTATTGGCAGAACAGGCTCTCTGCTGGCCGTTTGTGGTGAGTGTGACTGTGCAGGACATTGTGAGCGCAAATCAAGCTATGCTCGTCCGGATATGCTCATATTAGGAAAAGCTATTTCCGGAGGTGTCTACCCCGTGTCGGCAGTGCTGGCCGATGACCACATTATGGAAGTTATAACGCCCGGAACCCACGGCTCTACTTTTGGTGGAAACCCCGTTGCCGGAGCAGTAGCGATGGCCGCATTAGAGGTAATTCGAGATGAAAAACTTACCCAAAATGCCAGAAAGCTTGGCGAGATTTTCAGAGAGCGAATGAATCAATTCATTGAAACCACAGAGTTGATTACTTTGGTAAGAGGCAGAGGCTTACTCAATGCCATTGTGATCAACGACAAGCCAACGAGCTCTACCGCCTGGGATATTTGTGTTAAGCTCAAAGACAATGGTTTGTTGGCCAAGCCAACTCATGGAAACATAATTCGTTTTGCCCCTCCTTTGGTAATGACAGAAGAACAGCTACATGAGTGCTGCGATATCATAGAGAAGACCATTCGTGAGTTCGAAAAGCAAGGTCGGTAGTTGACCAAAACCCAGCTATCGTGTCACTTATCAAATTTTTTCCAGCTTTTATGGAAAAAGATGGGTTTTTAGGTAGGGTTGTAACTAACTTGTGCGTTATCACACAGTAAGAGTCAATTTTTATGCTGTCTTCAACCAAAAGTCGCAGAATTTTTCACATCGTGAGTGTTACACTTGCCCTAATAGCCTTCGGTTATGGCCTGTTCTTAAAATATTCGAACAAGCCGGAAACGTTGGAAAGCAAAGGACACTCCTCCGAACTGGTAAAACATACGGACGATTCAACACCCCTCAAGGATAGAACCCTTCGGGTTGCCGAACCGGACTAGTCACGTATAGATTTGAATGAAGCAGGAGTTAGGACCATCAGTCTTAATTCCTGCTTTTTTTATGCCCGTGGAGAAGCGTCCTCTGCTGGCATCGGTCCCAATGGTTGTTGAGAAGCCGCAATTTTATTTGAGCATCTTTTGCGTCTTTTTGCTATTTTCAAAACAACTTCAAACCAATCCTTTTGAAAAAAAGAACCTTTCCGCTCGCTTTCGCATACCTGTTGTTAGCTATTTTTTTGTTTCAGGATCTTCAGGCACAAACCTCCTTTACCGATAGTCTGGAACGAGCACTGAAAAGTGCAAAAGGAGAGGATCGGGTGACAATACTTTTGCAGCTATCGAAATCTGCGGCCGATAAGTCTGAAGCCCTGCAATGGGCCAGGCAAGCCGTTGAGCTTTCACAGTCCGATAAAAACAAGGCCTTATCTCTGAATCAGGTAGCCTGGAGTTTAAAAAACAGGTTCGAGTTCGATTCGGCCACCAGCTATGCGCGGCAAGCTCTGACCCATGCCGAAGGGTTGGACGATGCACTGGTCACTTCCGATATCTACAATACTTTTGGTAGTATTTTCAATAATCGCAATCAGTTCGACAGCGCCATTTACTACAATGAATTGGCCCTGGCCAAGCGGGTAGAGGCCAATGACTTGCCCTCTCAAGCTGTTTCAATGAACAACCTCTCCATAATATATCAGCGAACAGCCGACTATGCCAAGGCGGCACAACTCATTGATAGGAGTATTAAAATTTATGAAGAACTGGGTATGGAGCGCTCCATGGCCGACTCTTACCTCAACAAAGGCAACTTGTTAACCAATAAAGGCGACCTTGATTCGGCCTATCTCAGTTTTCAGAATTCCCTCAAGGCCTATGAAAAACTCGGGCTCAATGTGATGATGACCTACGCGCTCATTAACATGGCCACGGTGGCGGTTGAGCTGGACAATTGGGATGATGCAGAAGCGGGCTATCGGCAAAGCCTGAATATTTTACTGAAGACCGATCCTGACCCTCAGCTATTGGCCTTTGCCTACAATGGCGTTGGGGTCGTACACGAAAAAGTCTATGCCGATGCCGACTCTGCCCTGCACTATTATTCGCTGGGAGCTGACAACGCCAGGCAGGCTCAGAGCAATTACCTGCTCTCCATTAGCCACAATAACTTAGGTTCGATCTATGCCGATAAAGGAGACTACCACAAAGCCATTGAATACCTGGAGAGCGCCAGAGAGCTGAAGACTGCCATGGGGGAGCGGTCGGGCCTATCGGCTGTTTATGTGGGACTGGGAGAAGCCTACCAAAGCATGGGAAACAGAGCTAAGGCTGAAGAAAACCTGCTGGCAGGCCTAAAGTTGGCCGAAGAAATTAACGAGTTGGGCGACAGGGAACGAGCCTATGGAGCACTCTATGAGTTTTATAAATCTGGCAACCAATACAAAGCCGCCCTCAACTACCTGGAAAAAATGAATATAGCCAAAGACTCGCTGCTCAACCGGGAGCATTTGGCCACTGTGGCAGATCTAAACATTGGCTACGAAACCGAAAAGAAAGAACAACAAATAGCCCTGCAAAACGCCCGACTTATGCAGCAAGATGTAGAATTGCAGCGCAATCAGATTGTTATCGTTAGTTTGATAATAATGGCCATTCTGCTGGTCGTTATTGTACTGCTTGTTCGCAACCGATCGCAGAAAGAAAAAGCTCTGTTGGAGCAAGAGACCAGGCTAAAGTTAAGAGAGGCAGAGATTAACGCAGTAATTGCCTCTCAGGAGAAGGAAAGAAACCGCTTTGCCCGTGATTTACACGATGGTTTCGGCCAGCTCATTTCGGTCCTCAAGCTAAACCTTTCTCAGCTAAATGAAACCTCTGCCAAAGAGGCAGAAAAGCGTTACGAAGTCTTTAAAAATGGCGAGTCTGTAATTAACGAAATGTATGCCGAGTTACGCAATATATGCTTCGACCTTATGCCCCAAACCCTGGTAAAGAGAGGCTTAATGCCGGCATTAAAGGAGTTTGGCTCCAGGCTTAATCAGACCGATCAGGTAAATTGCGAGGTGCTTGTGTTTGCCAATAACGAACGGCTCAATGAATTGGTAGAAATATCGCTGTTTAGAATTACCCAGGAATGGGTAAACAATATTCTGAAATATGCTCAGGCCGACCACATTACTATTCAGCTCATTCACCAAGATGGTGAGGTGACGCTTACTGTAGAAGACAATGGCAATGGTTTCGACCCTCAGATATTCTACCGGGGAAGTGGTAATGGCTGGAAAAACATTCAAACCAGGCTTAATCAAATTAAGGGTGAATTCGATATAGATTCTCGTCCGGGAGTTCGGGGTACTATGATGACGGTTGTTGTTGAAACCCGTAAAAAGCATTCGGACATACCCACCAGCACGGAGAAGGAATTGACCTCTTAATCGGATATTTTTGATAGATTAGGGTAAATACCTTGCAGGCATGAAATGGCTAGGTTTTACAGGCAAGGTAGAATTAACAAATAAAATGAAAATAGTCCTTGTCGATGATCATTCCATTTTACTGGATGGGCTTAAGAAGCTGATTCATGAAGATGATATGCTCACCGTGGTCGATGCTGTTGATAATCTGCCCGATGCCATCCGGTCTATAGACAAGCACAAACCCGAACTGGTGATTACTGACTACAATTTGGGGGAAGACGATGGCCTTTCTCTCGTCCAGAAAGTAAAGCGTATTCTGCCGGAAACCCGTTTCATTGTGCTTAGTATGCACGATGAGTCGCATCTGGTTAAAGAAATTTTGAAAGAGGGCATAAACGGCTATGTGCTCAAAAAAGATACAAAGGCAGAGTTGCTGGAAGCCATATACTCCGTAAGGGCCGGTAAAATGTATCTTTCCAGCGACATCAATGCCATGTTGGTGAAGAGCCTTTATGAACCCGATGAAGGCAAACTCCTTACCTCCAGAGAGCGCGAAATTCTTCAACTTATAGCCAAAGAGTATTCTAATAAAAACATTGCCGAAGAACTGTTTATTAGCGAACGAACGGTTGAAACGCATAGAAAGAATATTTTCCGAAAAACCAAAACCAACTCCATTGTGGGGCTCATTAAGTTTGCCTACGCTAACAATCTGATTTAGCCTTTGAGGCTTCATTAATAGCCAAAGTTTCGGCTTGCACTCCAACACAAAGAGGGTTCTTATACCTGCTCAAACAAAGAGCCACCTTACTAAGGTGGCCCCAAAAATCAACTAAGGAACTGACACTACTCAGTTAACCAGTAAAGACAATTGCTTGTCTTGCCTCAAAGCTGTTGAATATCTCTATGGCAAAACATCCGTGCCGGTGGGTATTCTTTCAGTCAATCAGTGCTGGCACTGAAGCACATTTACCCAAGGGTTGGGATGTTTTAAGGCTGCTTAACAGGCCAATTTAGATTCAAAAAAAGCAGCTATGAAAACAAAGAACGTATTACTAATGCTGTTGGCTTTGCTACTTTTTGCAGGCATTGCCAGTTGCGATAATGACGAGGGCACCACTCCCAAAGAAGATGTGGAAGAAGACCTGACAGGTGAGCCTGAAAGTTGGGTATTGGTAGACACCGACTCTTTTTTTGTGGCTTCTGCCACTGCACTTCCCGGTGGGTCGGGACCCTTCCGGTACCAAATAAACTTTGCCACAAGAGCACAGTTGAGCCAAAGCAATAACGATGGCGGTACGGCCAGTACATTTGCTATTCAGCTGGCTTTTGAAGCCCGACCTACGGCAACGGGTACATTTACCTTTACCAATGAGCGGATTACTATTGGTACCGGAGAGCTGAACCTTTATCAAACCTTTTTTGTGAACACAGGCCACTCCAGAGAAGACAAAAATTACCTTTCTGAGGGCGGGACAACTGTAGATGTATCTATTGCCGATGGAGTACTTACCTCCGACTTGAACGCCCTAACCATGATCAACGAGGCAGACGATACAGATTCATTCACCCTAAAGTGGAGCCTGCACCTTAACTGGTAGGCATTGCTTTACTGCTTTGAACCTACTTTGCCGGGCCTATTGGTCTGGTTCGCAAAAGCGAAGGCCAATACCGCTCGGCTCTTTTGTAATCTTTTGTGCATCAGTTTTTTACGTTGGGTGAGTACGTGCTGGCACGGAGGCCTAATTACTGGGCTTAGGGGATTCCCTCCAAGGTTTATTCCACTGATCTTTCAGCTATCAAAAATCAACTGAAATGAAAAGTTTTCCATTTGTTATTGGTCTCTGTTTACTGCTGTCAACATCAAAGTTGAAAGGCCAGAGCCAAACCATTGAGAGCGATGTGCGGACCTATTTTAACCTCCTGAGCAGTCAGAAAATAGAAGAGGCCCTGGACATGGTTCATCCGCAACTATTGGCCATGCTGGGCAAAGAGACCTTTGTAGCTCAGTACAGGCAAATGTTTAACACCCCGGGCATGAGCATGAGTATGGACGAGTTCAAAATAAACAGCATTAGCCCGGTATTTAACCACAGCGAACATGAGTATGCCTTGGTGAGCTACGCCTTCGCCATGACCTTTAAAGTTGATCTTTCGAACGACAAAGAAGGCCAGTTAAAGAGCCTGCTATTGAGCAACTACCAAAAGCAATTTGGTAAGGAGAATGTGAAGTTTCAACAACCCGATAGCTATCGGATTGCCATAAAACGCGAAATGTTTGCGGTAAACGCCAAAGACTATTCCACCTGGAAAGTGCTCGATTTTGAAGAAGGTATGAAGGTGATCATCAGCACATTTATTCCTGACGCAGTATTTACTCACTTTAAGAAATAAGCCATGAAAGCATTCATTACATCCTGTTTGTGGTTGCTGGCCACTTTGGGCATTGCACAAGATCTGCAAGTGCCCACACTCGAAAGCAAAGGGATAAACGGAAAGGTAAAGGCCATTGAGTGGCATACCTATCAGTTTGTCAACGACAAAGGCCTTACCTATGTGAAAAAAGATGTGGAGAGTTATGATGAATCCGGGCGATTGGCCACTATCTCAAGTCATCTCATAGCCAATAATCAAACCTATAAGTATGTATATACGGTAGATAAAAAGGGTTTGCTTACAGAAATAAAGGTGGTGAACCCAGCCAACAACCTGGCCCTGCAAACCACTTCTTATGAATACAAGAAAAGTTTAGTCACCAAAACCACGCAGGTCCAAGGCCCCAATACGGTGGAGAGGAATTATACCTACAACAAAGACAATCACCTGATTGCCGTGGAAGTAATACAAAATGGAACGCAGCAACTTACAGAGTACTATGAGGTAGACCAGGAAGGTAGAAGAACCAAGCTGAGCAGAAAGCTGCCCAATCAGGCAGAAGTTGAGGTAATTTCTACATATACCTACGAAACCGACAATGATCGGCTTATTACCAGAGAAAAAAGAAATACGGATCAGGGAGTCTTTGAAATCACTAAGTATACCGATAAACCGCTCAACAGAGATGTTCGTGAAGAAACCAAGAAAGTGAGTACCGCACAGCAGGGATTCAAGCGTCAGCTCTTTGAAGATGACTCCTTGGGCAACTGGATAAAGGGCGAGGTAATAGACGATCAGTTTGGCCGGTCTGCTTTAATTCTTCGGAAAATCATATATGCCGATGGCTCCGAAACGGGCAGAACCCAAATGGAGAGTCCGTTGGACGACCGAGGGCAGTTCATGAGAAAGTATTCGCAAATGCAGTTGGTTGTGAATGGCAGGGTGGTAAGCCAGGGGTATGTTCATGACATTCCCAATTCTAAAGACAGGTTAACCTATGTTGCTTCAGAGAAGGCCTGGTACCTGCTCAAAGATTATGATGCCACATCCAATATGACCTCATGGGGGGAAGCTCAAATAATTACCAATACACCCAAGGCCATTCTCTATTCCGAAGGCTCCAGTGGAGCAATAGAGTTGTATAAGGAAGGTAAAAAGCTCACCAGCGGAACTTCCACCTTTACAGATTACACCAAATATGAGGTAGGCTCTAGCGCTATAGCCTACCTACGGGCTGATATTAACAAGAGCCTGGTGGTTAAACATGCGAATAAACTGGGCGGAAAAGTAGGAGTCGCAGAGCTATTGGACACCCATTACTATTGGGGAAAAGCCACAGACTCCACGTATGTGCTAACGGGTTATGGGCGGTCTATCTCGGTGGAAAGGCAGTTGGAAGATTCCAATGGCCACAAGTTGGTGTTCGATCAGGTGGGGTCGGGCTTTTACTGGTACTATTTGCCCGATTTCCGCAAAAACTTCGATAATGGACAAAAAGGAGATGTTTTTCCTGCTGTTTACCTGAGCAAACCCATTGAGGAAATTAAGGAGAACAACCTTTTGAGTATAGACTTTTCAAATTTTCTGTTCGATAAGCTGGCCAATGGTAACTATCGCATAAAAACCTGGAAGGGCGATGTGGTGACCAATATTTCCAGTAAGCCTGTGAAGACTCCTGATAATGAGCTGATTGTGTACTATCCTTTAACTCAACAGTATCTTAGAATGGACGGGTACTATGCACTTGAAAATGGCAAGGAACACCTCAACAGAAAAATAACTCCGCTGCTAGAGGGTAGCCCCTATGGCTACTACTTATACAACGAGGGCAAAAGCATAGTTTTCTACAAGCCCGGAGTGCGGTTTACGAGCTATCAGTTCAACTCCCACAAACTTGATAACAACAAGCGCAAGTATGGTGCTCTGTTGTACGACTCCCTAACCAATGCCAGCTACTCCATGAACTACGATTTGGAACAGCCGGAGGTCATGGGCCCCATGAGCAGACTCCCCTATACCCAAGGCAATGTATACTTACTAAAGCTAGAGGCTAGCCGATGGGTGATTTTTGAAAAAGGAGCCAAGGTATCGGACTATGATTTCAGCGTTTTGACAGAAGACGACAAAGAAGTTGTTCATTTCTATAAAGATGAAAAGAATAAAGTGCAAGCCTATCGTTTTCCGGATTTCGATACCGCAGAGCCGGGGCAGTTTATATATGCCTATAATTTGGGAGCCGATGAGGTGAGAAAGCAGCTTACCGAACTGAGCATTGACCCGGACTTGACACCCAAATCGGATGAGGCTGAATTGGGGAATCTACGGTTTTCCAAGAGTGATGGACAGTTCTATATGACCAACGCCAACGGAATTTACATCCAGAGCAGATTAGGTTGGTTCGACTCATTTGGCACAGCTCACCTGATAACCTACGACACGGTCGATCATTTTCTATACCGCCTGGAAGACTATCAGTTATCTGAAACTATAGAGAAAGGAAAAGTGGAAGTGTTGATTTCCAATGAGCAAAATGGGGTAATACGGTGGGGGAAGAATAAAGCTCTGCTGGCCATTGCCGGACAACTACAAACCGATGTCAACAGAGAGTACATTACGGTAAATGGTCAAGATCCTGTTTGGAAAGAACTTATATACGACCAATCTAGCGGGGAGACTTACAAATTCGAGTATAAAAACGACTCCACCTTTAAGATTTTGCCCATAGAAAAACTCCCAAAGAATGCCGATGCTGCTTATCTGATAAAGGTAAGCGACAACTCCTTCGATCTGGTAGTAAAAGGAGATCGCATAAAAGATGACGGAGCGCGGTCTTATAACCACAATGGCGATATTCTTCGCTTTTTCACTCCACCGGGAGGCAAACTGAGTGCCTATCGTTTCAAAGGTTTTAGCAATGCCGGGTATTTAGATGTCATTGCTGCAGAGATAATCCCTTCGGCAGAGGTGAACGTGCTCCTCCAACAGGTGGGTAACTAGTCTATGGCCGCCATGCCGGCACTACGTACTGGTACGGAGGTAAATTCACCCTTTAGACGGGATGTGTTCGAGCCCCGGGTTTATGGAGCTTTGGTTTTGCATAATCAACTTTTTAATCCTTAAACAATGAAAAAAGCTACAACAATGATGGTATTGCTCGGGCTGTTTATGATAACAGCCTGTGGCGAAGACACAGAGCCTACGGCCAACGATTGTTCCGGAGAGGTTTGCCAGGCAAGCGCAGGACAAGACGAGACGGCTACTTCCGTTCCTGCTGCAATTCATGGCACATTCGAAATGGAATTTACCTACGCAGAACCCAACTCTCCCATTGCGCAGGGCACTGAAGCCACCTTTACAATTTCGGCCAACACACTGGTGGTATCTATAGAAGGAAGAGACTGCTTTTCTGTAGAGAATCCAGTGGCGCGTTTCGGAGCCACTTCAGGAAACTACACTTTTAAAGCAGCCTGCATAGAAGACATCGCCTTCAATGTGTCACAAAACAGTGACGGTAGCCTTAATGAAATCAATCTGGAACTAGCCAGTGGGCCGGGCTTCTACGGTCAGTTTACCCAAAAATAACTCATTCAAAATCAAGCGTTATGAGCAAGTATTTAACCTTAACCGTTTTATTGCTGTCTTTGAGCATGCCGGTGCATGCGCAGCAAATAGGAGAGATAGAACTCAAGGAATCTGGCTTCGGACAGAAAAAGCTGTCAAAGGCTCCTAAGAAAATTTTCATTTCCGAATTCAATATCAACTATCAGTTGGCCTATAGTCAAACATCCATTGCCAGAGGAGGGCGAGAGCTTGGTGGTGGGTATCGGGGAGATGCCACGGCCTCGTTGAGTGTCGCCATTCCGGACATCGACCTCAATGAACTTCAGAAGATTACAGATCGGGCTTATGAAGACTTTGTTAGTACCCTAAAGGCAAAAGGCTTTGAAATTGTAGAGCCCGATGTGGCCGCTCAGACAGAGCTCCTGTCCGATTGGGAAAGACTTCCGGGAGGTCAGATCAGTGAGGCTCAGTTTCCAGGCTATATAGCCACAATGCCTTCCGGCAGAGACTTCTTTGTGAGACGAATTACCAAGAAGGGTAGAACCAAAAATGGTGTTTTCGAATACGCAACCAAACTATCTAAACAACTCGATGGAGCCATAATAGTGAAAATGAATCTGGCCATTCCTTTTGTTGAAGAAGCCGAAGGGGGTGTGAGCAAAAGTTTAAGAAAAACCATTGGGGGCCTTGCCAAGGTGGTGGTAAAACCCAACTTTAGGTTGGCTAACTATGAGTCTGTTCAGGTGAGCCAAACAAATACGCTTACAATACAAACCAACAGCAGCTACATTTACATGGAAAGTTTAAAAGATCAGGCACAAGTTCAGCATGCTTTGAAAAAGGATGTTGAAATAGGAGGAGTCTTTGAAGACAAAAAGTATAAGGCCACGCAAAAAGCAGATCAGGACTTATGGGGCTCTGGCAATGGTTTCTACACTGTGTTTAGCTATGACGACAGAGAACTCGAAAAAACGCAAGCCATTCCATGCGATCCGCAGAAATACCTCAGTGGAGTAGGGCAGGTAATTTCCGGCTATGTGAAAAACTCACTGAATGGCTTCTTGGAAGCTTATGAAAGTAAATAAATAAAACCTCAATCAAATTTTACCGAGAGGCCGTATCCCAGGTCGGTCAATGTTGGGCTTTGTGTAAGCTTTAAACAATAACTGATTCTGTAAGGCCTCTCTTTTTTACCGTTTCTAAACCATAATTACCTATGAAAAAAGTATTTACCGCAATGGCCATTATGGCCCTGATGCTACTGGTTTGGTACATCAGTCAACCCGGTTATGGCAGCAAACTGTCTTTCGAGGGAACCGATGTGTACTATACCGAAGAGGTTACGGAAGAGGAGGCCCAAAGATTGGGAGAGTACTTGGTGCAAACCGGTTTTGCCGATGGTCGCGAAAAATCTGTGCAGCTAACAAAAAGAGATTCTGTATACCTTTTTAGAATGGTGGTAATGGAGGGAGTAACCAAAGACAGCACTAACGACCTAACCTTTGAGGCCATGGCCGTAACCCTTTCGTACAATGCTTTCAACAAAGCACCGGTACAGTTAGAGGCTTGCGACAACCGATTCAATACCCTGAGAGTATATGGTCGGTAACCAACAGGGGCTTAGCCAAATTTGCTGAATCGGTAACTTAGGCTAAACCGAAATACCTGCCGCAAGAGTTCGGTGCTGGAATTCTGAATGTACTCAGACGATACGTTTCTGTTCTGATCAGACAACTGGCGCAATATATCATTGGCTGTAACTCCAACAGAAAGCTTCTTTTTGAAGAGTTGCCGCTTGACCGAAGCATTCCATATGAATCGGCTAAAGCTGCCCAATTCATTCACCCCGCTATTATATGTGTAGGCTACATTGGTAGATAATACATACCCCTTTTTTGAGTTCCAGTGTGCTCGGAATTGCCCTGACCAGGAAAAGTAGCTGGAGTTGTCTTGCTCTGGGTTAGAGTTGCGTACTCTCGAGTATCTTGGAAGTGCCGTCATCTGAAGGGTTACCTCTTTAGAGAAATTACTCGTGAAATTCATTGAAACATTGTATGAAGTGGTACGCACCGATTGCAGGCTCTCGTTAATGAATTGTGGGCTATAGGAGTGAGATAACCCCAGTCCATAGCCCATTCTCATTTTGCCTTTCAATACCTTGTGGTTTTTACTATAGTCGGCAGAGAGTGACTTCGCTCCTGAAATATTTACCGGCCGGGTATACCGGGCTCCAATCGGCAGATCCAAACCTTCCGGAGCATTGGAGCCATCTCCTACAATGGTGTAATTTGTTATGGCATTCTCCCACAATGAGGAGGCAAAACGCATAGACGAATAAGCGCCTGTTTCGGAATTCACATTGTGCAGATTAACCGAAAAATGATTCGAAAAACCGGCCTTTAAATCGGGATTACCTTGTCTTAGAAAGAGAGGGTTTGAATTGTCTAATACATCTTGTAGCTGCGTGGCCCTGGGAGCTTTCATGGATCGGCTCAAATTTACTCTGATTTGTTTGCCTTCTTTTGGGTATGAGATTATAGAGAGGCGAGGTATAAGCCCGCTGAACCTTTTATTTGTTTGTACCTCGCGTGGGTAGGTCTGATCGTTATTAATAAGAATGGTTTCATACGACAGGTTGGGAGATATGCGCAGCTTCTTAGTGTTTACACTATACCCGCTGTTGAATTCCTGTACTGTCTGAACGAGCGAAAAATCACTAGATCGGAGTGGGTCTAGCTCATCATAACCTCCCGAGGAGGGCGTATAGTCTAGCAATAACCTCTCGGTTTGACTGAGGCTGTGCGTGTATTGGTAGCCGAAGCGTAGACTGGATTTTTCTCCGGTTTTCTCAGTGACTGTAACCGATATGCCAGAATTGCGACTTCTATCTGTTGGGCTGCTCACCTGGTCGAACCGTTGTTCGGTAATAGTGCCATCAGTAAATGTGTTTACAGACCGAACAGAGTCTTGCCCCTCACTGGTGTTTTCGCTAAAGTTCAAGGCAATTGAAAGTGTTCGGCCTTCTTTGCTGAACTTATGTCGCCAGGAGGCCTGGTTTCTCCAGGCCGTACTAATGCTGTTGCTGTAGTTGCGGTTTTCGGTAGTGTTTAAAACTTTACCTTCCTGAAAAGTGATGCCTTCTAAATCACTATTCGTAAATGTTTGGCTCTGTGAAACATATTGCGAAAAAGAAAAATGATTATTGTCGTTGGGCTTATATCTCAACTTAATATTGCCCGAATAACGGCTTCGGCTGTTTTCTCTCTCCGACTGTTGCTCATAGGTTCGTCCCTTGTCTACAGCCTGCAGGTATTTACGGCTGATGGACGAAGAAGAGACCGTTTCACTATTACTCCAACTAAAGCTGGAATTAATATCGAGCTTATTCTTTATGGAGGTTGAATATGAGGCACCGGCCGACTTATCTGTACTAATGCCACTGGAACCTTCGCTAATGGAGACAGGTATAGACTCGGAACCCATTTCTGACATTGCCATAACAGCCCCCGGACTCCCTCCTCCTAAATTATTGTATCGGGCATTTATCCCTAACCGTGTATCTCCTTTAAAAATACCGGCATTGCCCCCTGTACTTGCCCTGCCGGGGGGACTATAGGTCGAAGAGAGAGAGCCAAAGTAGCCTTTCTTTTTTTCCGGCTTGCTCACCACGTTCAGAACCGGAGTCCTTTTGCCATCGTCATGACCCGTAAACTGGGCTTCTTCAGACTTTTCATCGATCACCTGAATTTTCTTCACCAGATCTGCCGGAAGATCTTTCATCGCCACGTTTATTTGTGTGGAAAAGAAGGGCTTGCCATCTACCAACACTTTTTCTATTCGCTTTCCATTGATTATGAGCGCACCATCTTTGATCTCCGCTCCCGGTAGCTTCTTTAGTAGCTCTTCCAGTTCGGCCCCTTCAGGCACGGGGTAACTTCTGGCGTTAAATTCAAGCGTGTCTTCTTTCACTACCACCGGTTCGGCTTCTGCTTCAATGGTTACATCAGCAAGTCCCATGGGCTTTTCACTAAGCCAGATGGCTCCCATGTCAAGCTGGTCATTTAATTCTATACTTTTTTCATAGGGAGTAAATCCTATAAAAGAGACTTGCAACAGGTAATCTCCCTTAGTCAGTTGGTCTAGTTTAAATCGTCCCAGCGAGTCCGTAACGGTTGCTTTTAAAACAGAGTCTTTCGTGGTTTTGAGTACCACATTGGCAAAAGGCAGAGACTCCCGCGATGCAGAGTCATAGACCGTGCCTTTAAGGGAATAGGTTTGCTGAGCCTGGCACCAAAAAGTGACTAGAAAGAAGAAAAAAATAGAAATGGTCAGTCTCATGTATGGTGTGTTGACCATGAAACTAACCATTCCGCAATGAAACCTAAAGCATTAGTTGTTAAATATTTAAAAAACGTGATGAAATTGGACTAACCTCCATTGCCACCCCTTCCAAAACGCTCCCTCATTTGCTGAAAACGTTCCATACGATCGTCTGGAATAGCATTGCCCGTTCCAAAGCTTCTAATATTGTAAATGAAAGACACCATAAAGTACTGTGTTAGAATTTGTGTTTGGTTGTCTTCAATATAGGATCCGGTAACGTTGCGTCTGATGTTCTGATTTTGCTTGAGTAAGTCGAACACCGCTAGTTTTACTTCGGCCTTTTGCTGTAGCATCTTTTTACCTACCTCCATATTCCAGAGTACAAAATTTTGGTTAAACCCATCGGAAAGACCCGAGTTGGCTGTATGACTCAGAGTTGTTCGGTAAACTAAGCCGTCACCAAAAATCCAGTTGAGCCTAAGTCTGGTCGATTGGTTGAAGTAATTTACGTTGGCCTGGCTCTGGAGTGAGTTTTCTACCCAGCTAAAGTTGCTGTTGCTGGAAATCGTAAAGTCTACTTTTTCGCTGATATTGCTGCTTAAAACCAATCCTAGTCCGGCTGTAGGTGTTTTGGCATAGTTCAATTGGTTATTGATCAGCTCAGGAGACTGCGAATAGGCCAGTGTGCCCGTAAAGTTGAGGTTAGATTTTATAAAGCCAAGCGGAACTCCGTAAGAAACAAAACTCCTGAGGTTCCAGTAACCGTCCAGATTAACAGGCTTAGAGTAGCGCGCTCCAGGCTCCAGACGTATGCCATCTACAGTGGCACCATCGCCTCCGGCAACATAGGAACTAGTGCTTATTTGGTTGTTGGAAAAACTACCACTCAGCAAAGTAAAGAAGGTTCGGTTCGAACTCATATCAACTTTGTTGTACCGAATAGTGGCCGAGTGTTGATAGCTTTGATCTAATTGAGGGTTTCCGGCCGAAATGTTGAGTGGATCAGTGTTGTTAATAACACTTTGCAATTGACTCACACTGGGCGCATCGGTGCTGGCCCGGTAGTTAATATTGAGGCTGCGCCCGTTTTCGAACCTATATCGATATACCACAGAAGGTATGAAGTTGCCAAACTTCCGGTCCACGTTGTCTTGAATAGGAAAGGTTTGGTCGTTGTCCAGTAAGGCCCATTGATAGGTGCCCCTAAGTGTGAGGTTTGCCTTTTGACCCCTTACGTTATACCCCACCGTGCTTTGATGCGTAATGTAGTCGTTTTCGAACGTGTTGCTCAAAGGCATATTAAGGTTGCTGTATTGGCCTGTGGCTTCTTCATAGTCAAAGCTTTCTCTTTTGGAGTCGTTGAATTGATAGCCGTAGCGGTAAGAAACCAAGAGTTGGGTTTTGTCAGTGAGTGGTTCTGTATATGTGGCATTGGCGGTCATGTTAAAGCCTTTAGTATCCTGATCTCCAAATTGGTTGAGCTCAACCGTATTAGGATTGCGGCCATAGAATATGTTTTCTGAAATCAGGTAACTGTCTCCTGTACTTTCATTAAGTCCGGTATTTAAGTTGATAGAGAAAGTACGTCCTCTTTTTTCGAATGAATGCCTGTAGAGGAGGTTGTTGTTAAAGCTTAGTGCCTCTAAAATAGAAGTGTTTTCTGTGTAAGCTGTATTGAGCAGATTGGTTCCCATATAAGTGGCTCCATCGACTATGCCCGACCCGGAGTTATCCTGCAGGGTAATTCTTGGTCTGATGATGAGAGAGTTTTTGGGGTTAATGGTATACTCCAGTTCGCCACTAAAACGATGGTTTATGTTGCGGCTGGGTGAGTAACTATTTTCTGTGTATACCTGCCCTTCATTTTGAGGTAAGGTAAATTGCCTGAATACCGATTCGTCTGACTGGTTGTCTGATTGATTGAAGAAGTAGCTTCCACTAAACTTCAATGGGCCTTTGTCCTGATAGGAATAATTTATTCCCAAGGCTTTGGTTTCAGAAATTCCTCCTTGCTGGCCTACCAGAAAATTGGAAGCGCCTCCGCCTCCTCCAAAACCACCGGCATCGCCTCCAAAGCCACCACTAAAGCCGCCACCGGCTCCTCCTCGGCCACCGCCACGAGCACCCATGGCGCCTCTTCGGCCACCACCGGCAGTAATTCCCAGCAAGTCGCTGGTAGAAAAGTTCTGAATGTTAATGTTATTAACGTGTCCGAGAATTGTGGTGCGCGACTTTTCACGAAACAGGTTTATGCTTCCTCCTGCGTTGTATGTATTGTTGGTGCCCGCTCCTGCATAAACGTTTCCAAATTCACCATTTCGCATACTGGCTCGTGTAATAATGTTAAGGGTTTTTGAGGTTTCACCATCCATGAAACCGGTGAATTGGGCCTGATCGCTGGCCTGATCATATACCTGAATGCGTTCAATGATTTCGGCCGGAAGATTGCGTAGGGCGGCATTAGGATCGTCACCGAAAAACTCACGGCCGTCTACCAACACTCTGCGAACAGTTTCACCTTGGGCCTGAACCTGGCCATTCTGAATAACTACTCCGGGGAGTTTTTCCAGTAATGTTTCGGCAGTGGCATCGGGGTTTACTTTAAAGGCTGCGGCATTAAACTCAGTGGTATCTCCATTTTGCCTCACCCGCTCGGCCAGTGCTTCTACGGTTACATCGTTTAGTGACTTTGTGTCAAGAGCAAGAATTACCTGCCCCACATCTGCAGATGCGTCTTTTATGTCGAGCTTCTTTCGGAAAGATTTGAAACCCACAAAGCTTATGGAAAGCTCATACTGACCATTGGTTACTCCCGTTATTCGAAACTCACCCAATTCTGTTGTAGAAAAGGCCCGCTTGGTAGAATCAGCCATTTTGGTGAGAACCACAGTGGCCGATGGCAGCGGTAAGTTTTCGGCACTGTCTAAAACAGTACCTTTTACAACCCAGTATTGTGCGGTGGCAGAAAAGCCGCTGAGCAGCAGTCCAACCCAAAAAGTGATGACCTTTGTTTTCATAGTGCCGGTTAGACCTACAAAGGTCTCAGAAGGTTTAACGGCTCCCATATGCCTGACCCTCAGATAAGTTTACTTTTTAACCGGCTTGTTTTACAGGCGAGCATAGACTCAGGCTTTTATGGTGCATCTACACCAATGGTGTTTGTTAGAATGTTGAGGGGTTTGAGCTTAAGCTCCTTAGACTACCGGCCGGAATAGAGGAATAGAAAAAAGGGTGTGTTATCTTTGCCAAAATTTCTACCATGAACATTCGTCCGAGAAGAAACAGAAAATCTGAAGCTATAAGGTCTTTAATTCAGGAAACCCGGGTAACCACCAGCGATTTTATTTTTCCGTTGTTTTTGCTGGAAGGGGTAAATGATAGTATAGCGGTAGACTCTATGCCTGGTATTTACCGACTTGGTCTGGAGAAAATGCTAAAAGAAATAGAGACTTGCCTTTCCTTGGGAATTAAGGCCTTCGATATTTTTCCTGTGGTTCCGGAGCATTATAAAGACAGCGCAGCCACTCGCTGCTATGATGATGGTTTCTTCTACCAGCAGGCTTTAAGACGAATAAAAAAAGAGTTTCCGGAAGCATGCATTATGACAGACGTGGCGCTTGATCCGTATAGCTCGGACGGGCATGATGGCTTAGTGAAAGACGGTAGAATTCTGAACGATGAAACCCTGGAGGTACTGGGAAAACAAGCACTCTCTCAGGCGGCCTGTGGAATTGATATTATAGGCCCTTCAGATATGATGGACGGAAGGGTAGGCTATATACGCGAAGTTCTGGACTCAAACGGCTTTACGGAGGTGTCCATTATGTCTTATACGGCCAAATACGCCAGTGCATTTTATGGTCCCTTCCGCGATGCGCTCGATTCTGCACCGAAAAGTGGCGATAAGAAAACGTACCAGATGAATCCTGCCAATCAGCAAGAGGCACTCATTGAGGCAGACCTTGATGTAGAAGAGGGGGCAGACTTTCTGATGGTAAAACCTGCTTTGGCTTATCTGGATGTTATTAAACTGCTGAAAGACAGCTACCCTCAGCCTATAGCTGCCTATAACGTAAGTGGTGAGTATTCTATGCTAAAGGCAGCTTCTTCTAAAGGCTGGTTGGATTATGACCGGGTAATGCAGGAAACCCTAATGAGCATTAAGAGGGCCGGGGCCGATGTTATTTTAACTTATCATGCCAAGGAATTTGCCCTGCTCAATCGCTAGGGCTTAGGCTGCATACTGATCGTTTCTACCTAATTGCTTGAGCATGCGCGCATGCTCGTAAACGGCATCAAAGAAAGTTTTCTGGCAATGGTAAGGCAGCCCGTATTCTTGTGCTTTTGCTCTCACAATTTCAGAAATCTTCTTGTAGTGCACATGACAAATGTTAGGAAACAAGTGGTGTTCTATCTGGTAATTGAGGCCACCTACAAACCATGAGAAAATTTTACTTCCCGGAGCAAAGTTAGTGGTGGTAAACAGCTGATGAACAGCCCAGTTGTTTTCTACACTTCCTGAGTTGTCCGGCACAGGAAACTCTGAGGTAGGCATTACGTGAGCCGGCTGGAATATGAGTCCCAACATAAGGCCAGTAATAAAGTGCATAATGAAGAAACCTATGAGTATTACATACCAAGGTGCAGGAATAAGCCATAGAGGCAATGCCAAAGCATAGGCATAATAGAGTACTTTGGAAACAATGGCTTCGGTGAGTACACCACTAAACGAACGTTTGTGGGCTTTCATGAGGCCCATTTTTTTGTAGCGTACCAGTTGCTTAAAATCTTTGGTGGTTAGCCACAAGAAAGTCATCATGCCATAGAGAAACCAGCCATAAATATGCTGATGCCTGTGGGCTTTAAGCCGGGGGGCATGAGGGGACAGGCGCATTAGTTTTCCAGGGTCAATGTCTTCATCCATACCTTCAATATTGGTGAAGGTATGGTGGAGTACATTGTGCTGAATTTTCCAAATGTAAGAGTTGGCGCCAATCATGTTCATGACGTAACTCAGATATTTATTTACGGTTTGATTTCTGGAATAGGCTCCATGGTTGGCATCGTGCATTACAGAAAGACCAATACCGCTTTTTCCAAAACCCATAAGGGCCCACATACCTAAAATAACCCATACATTGGTAATTACTCCACAAAGCATCAGTATGTATGGGGCAAAATATAGGGTAAACATAAACACGGTCTTGAGCACCATTTTCCAATTTCCATAAGTGGAAATATTGTTTGCTTCAAAATATGCTTTGACCTGAGATTTTAAATCGCTGATGAATTCAGCTTGGTTGGTTCTTGAGAACCTAATTGTTTTGTATTGCATTCAATAAATAATATTAGTAGCAAGATAACTTTTTAGTCAAATATGACGAAATAGCCATCTTGTATTTTTCCTTCAACGGCAAAAGAAAGACTTTGGTTAAAGATCCTGTTCTCGTTCTAACATTAAAACGGAAGACTGGGGAACAATAAAGAGTTTTTCTCCCTGATAAACGATCTCAACGGCTCCTTTTTGAAGAAAGATAGCAAGATCGCCTTCTTGCGCCTGTAAAGGTACGTATTTAATTTTTTCTTCGCTTTCTTTCCAGGGTTCGTCTTCATCGGTAGGCATAGGAATGGGATAGCCGGGGCCTACTTTAATGACAAAGCCTGATTGAACTTTCTCTTTTTCCTGAACGCCAGGAGGCAGATAAAGTCCACTTTCTGTTTTCTCAGGCTGTTTTTTGGGTCTGATCAACAGTCGATCTCCCACTACAATAAGCTTTCTCAATTTGTTGTCTGCTGTAAGTTCCATAGCTGTTAAGGGTATGCAAATATAGGACAGAAAGAACAAACGAAAATGGCCGGTGTTGGCCGGCCATTTTATTGGGTTTGATAATTCTTATCGTTTAATGATCAGCTTCTTGGTTTCTACAATATCCATTGTGTTCACCCTGATGAGGTAAATTCCATCGAGCAAACCGGAAGCATTGAACTCAATTTCGTAGGTTTTGTCAGCCTCGGCCATGTCTTCATACAGCTGGCCTACAGGCATACCTTGCGAGGTGTAGATGCCCACTTTAACCGGACCTGCTTCAAGCACCTTAAAGGTAATGGTTGTGAAATCTTTGGCCGGGTTAGGGAAAGCGCTCACCTCTATTCTTACAGGAGGCTCATTGTTGATGGTTACTTCCTGATTAGACTCTCCCGGGTTAGTATTTACCACACCATTAATATTGCTACAGCTTCCTAAGGTAGCTCCTTGAGCTAAGAGCTGCTCGGCTTGTGCCTTACTTACGCACATTGGCGAACCATTGTAACAAACGGTTATTTTTCCATTCCATTCAATTGTGTTCACCTGGCAACCGCCTGGTTCGCCCGGCTCTTCGTCCTGACAATTGATCAGGTCGATGTTAATATCTCCTTGCTCCCACTGGTTGCAGTAGTTCTTATAGTAGAACCAACCGGAAAGACCGTAGTTCGAGTTTTTGTTGTTGGCTGCATTACCCAGTTGGAATCCAAATTGGTAATTAGATGGCATGTGGCTCACTTTTACCACTTTGCCCTGATTAGAGCCCTTGCCCTTCAGTCGGCTGTCGCTGCTTAGAGTAAAGTAAGTCCAGTTCTGGTAGTTATTGCCGGCTAGTGACTTTTCGTCCTTGTAGCTTCTACCTAAGCCAGACCATTCGCTCCAGTCGTGTCCTCCTTCGAGTATGAAATCTATTTCCCAAATGTCATTGGTATCATAGATGTTCACCAGTCGGCCTGTGAGCTTGGCAGAACCATCGGTGTAGCGCACAAAGTCACCATTTATGTTTTCGAAAACATACTTGGCATTACTTCCATTTCTGTAGTATTCGCTTAGCCACATGGCGTGTCCGCCATCTTGAGCCGCAGTAGCCTCACAAGAAGATTCTTCTTCGGCCACCGGAGGTTCACCCGTTACTATGGAACAACTGCTACCTTCACCATCAGTATAACCTACCACAGTAAATGGTCCGTAGGTTTGTCCTAGTATGTCAATAGAGCATGAGGTATGTATTTCATAGGAGAACCCGTTGATCTTAAGGAAGGTTTTAGATTCCAGTCTTCCTTTTGAATCGAACCCTTCTACAAAGAGCACATCGCCACTCTGTACATCGTAGAATTCATCAATGAGATAGGTTTTCTTCTTGTTATATGCTTTAACAGTGACTCCTGAAGTTCCGTTGTAAACGACTGTGAAGTTTCTCATTCTACCTTCACACTGACAATTGTTGTCTCCAGAGCCATTGTCGTTGCCAGAGCCACCATCGTCATCATCATCGTCTGAATCATGACTGTCGTCATCATCATCGTCATCATCGTCATTGTCATTGTCGCTGCCCCACCAGTTTGAGCCCCAACGATAACCACTGGCAGTACTACCATAAGTAAAGCCGCTGCTTACATTACCTTTGCCCTTGCCTTTACCCTTACCTTTTCCTTTTCCATTGTCGTCATCGTCCGAATCATCATCGTCATCATCAGAGTCTCCTCCATTGTCATCATCATCCGAATCATGGCTATCGTCATCGTCACTGTCTCCAGTGCCACCACCATCACCAGGGTTATAGCTATCCATGGTACATGTGCTGCCTTCTCCATCCGTATATTCTATAACTGTAAACGGACCAACTGTAATACCCATAATGTCTTCAGAGCAAGAGGTATGAATTTCATAGTATACTGAACCAACTTTCAAATAGGTTTTAGCATCGAGCCTTCCTTTATGGTCGAAACCACTTACTGTGAGACGGTCGCCATTTTGAACATTGTAGAAGGTTTCAATAATACTGCTCTTGTTCTTTTTATAGGCTTTAACAGTAGTGCCTGAAAGACCATTATAGATTACTGTGAAGTTTTTCATTTTACCTTCACAATCACACGATTGGCCACCATTATTGCCGCCACCGTTGTTTCCACCACCATTATTACCGCCACCATTGTTGCCACCTTCGCAGCGTACATCAATCACATTAACCGTAATGGTTTTAGAAACCGAGCAGCCTGCTACATCTGTAACTATTACTTCATAGGTAGTAGTTACTTCTGGTGCTACTACCACAGAGTTTAGCGAACTACAGGCAATTTCGTTTTCCGGGAGCCAGGTGTAAGTATAATCTCCGTTGCCACCGGTTGCACTGGCAGTTAGGGTCACAGTTTGCTCACCATAGCCAAGGTATATGGTGTGTTGGTCGGTGCCGCTACCGGCCGGATATTCAGGAGTTACGAAGGTTTCTACTTCTAATGGGCTTGGTTGACGCAGCTCAACACTCTTGGTGGTCGAGTTCCCATGCTCATCGGTTACCGTAAGCGAGTATACTCCGGCTGTCAGGCCACTAATGTCGGCCGTTGTGGCTCCGTTACTCCACAAGTAAGTGTAGTTGCCACATCCACCTTCAGCGGCTACGGTAATTTCACCATCGGCTGCACCATAGCACGATACATTGTACTCATCAATTTGGTTATACACCAATGGTTCCAGAGTAATGACAATAGGACTGGCCTTTACAACCACGTTGAAGCTAGCGGTGGTTTGGTTACCCGAGGCATCGGTAGCCGTATAGGTAACCTGGGTAGTGCCAACAGGGAAAGAAGCACCGGGTTGATGAGTAGTCGACACGCTAGCCGAACAATTGTCTTGAACTGAAGGAACTGACCAGTTAATAACTGCTTCACAGGTATTGTCAGTTATTTGATAAATAATGTCTTGAGGTAAACCAATAATAACGGGGTTGTTACTGTCTACCACCGTTACAATGGCAGTGGCCGAAGCAGTA
>NZ_DDDQ01000069.1:0-22924 GCF_002336325.1 Roseivirga sp. UBA1976
CCCTGAGGGAGACTATGATACCCTGGGAGGCTTTATTCTGTCCATTACAGAGAGTATTCCCGAGGTTCACGACATTATCCGGTTCGGCCGATTTGAGATAAAGATTGTCTCAATGGAAGATGCGCGAATAGACAACGTTTTGTTTATCCGTCATTTAGACGAAGAAGACTGATTCTTAGGGTGTTTTAGCCCATTTTTCCTTTGACTTTCGGGCATAATTCAATTATGTTTGCGCCTATTTAAATTTTAACTGATGGCAATAATCAATACGCTTCGCGAGAAGATGGGACGACTACTGGTAGTCGTAGTGGGAATTTCGATTTTAGCTTTTGTATTAACGGATTTAGCAAGTAATCAAAATCTTTTTGGAGGAGCCCGCATCGTTGGTGAAATTGATGGGGAAGAAATTACCCAGGAAGAGTTCTCCGCTATGGTAGAGAACGCCTTGCGTAGTTCGGGCTATCCTACCGGTAACCCTCAGTTGACTCAATACATGAGAGACCAGGTTTGGCAAAACCTGATTGCTCAAACAGGATATGCCAACAAACTGGAAGAATTGGGGCTGGAAATTGGAACCAACGAACGAGTGGACATGGTGCAGGGAAATAACCTTTCGCCAACCATGCAGCAGTTCTTCAATCAGGTTTTGGGTAGCACCGATGTAAATTCTATCAAAGACTTTTTAGGCAATATCAATATGTATGGCCCGGAGGCTCAGTTTTATTTTGCCAATGCCGAGCAACAAGCCATTGCCAATCGTAGAGTAGAGAAGTTTCAGAACTTACTATTCAAAACACAATATGTAACGCTGGCCGAAGCGCAGAGAGCCTACAGATCTCAGTTTGGTTTTGCTGAGGCCGACTACTTGAATGTACCATTCAGCAGTGTTTCTGACGATCAGATTGCAGCCGTAACCGACAGTGAAATCCGATCATATTTGAATGAACACGAAGAAGACTTTACGGTAGAAGAGTCGAGAGATGTGGAATACGTGTCCATTAGAGTTGTGCCTTCGGCTAAAGATTCAGCCATGTTCCAGGCTCAAATGCAAGAAATTAAGGCGGCTTTCGAAGATCCACAAACCAATGACTCTACCTATGCTATTAGCATGACAGAGCAAGGAATTGGGTTTACTACTTACGATCCAAGTGCATTGCCAATCGCTGTGGCCAACAACCTTGGAGCTTTAAACAAAGGAGATGTTATTGGCCCGGAACTTCAGAATGGTATTTACTCAATACACAAAGTATCTGACATTGTACCGACAAACGACCAGTTTGCAAGAGCAAGCCAAATTGTGTTCTATCTGCAGGGTAAAACACCATCAGAACAGTCTAACGTAAGACAAACCGCCAGAGAAGTATTGAGAAGAGTAAACTCAGGAGAGTCGTTTGAGCAACTTGCCAGAGAATATAGCGATGGCCCCTTTAGCACCAGCGGTGGAGACATTGGCTGGATTAAAAAAGGGGATTCAAGAATTGCCGATATCGAGAGCAATATATTTGGTGCCAGAAGAACAGGCGTAATCAACCAGCTGATTGAGAAAAACAATAAGATATACATTGTTAATGTAACGCAAACGCCTATTAGTAATCGCTATAAAGTGGCTACCGTCATAGTAGAAATGGTGCCAACGTATGAAACCAACAATGCAGCCTATCAGCGAATAGGAGAAATTTTGGCCAATGCCGACAATGCCGAAGAGTTGAGAGAGTATGCAGCCAACAATGGCTTATCTGTATTCCAGGGATCTAAAATTGGCAAAAATGCTACTTCAATTGGTCAGCTTACCAACGCTCGCAATATTGTAACCTGGCTTTATGGCGAAGCTTCAATGGGCGACATAAAAGATTTTGAGCTAGACAACGAGTATGTTGTGGCAGCCTACACCGGTAAAACTGAAGAAGGAGTGCAAGCTCTTGAGGCGGTTAGAGGTCAAATTACTACAATACTTAAAAATAAGAAGAAGGCAGAGTTCATTAAATCTAAACTGAATAGCCTTTCAGGTAGTGTAAGCGAAATGGCCACGGCCTATGGTCCGGAGGCACAGCTTTACGCCAAACAATCTATAAGACTAGAAGACATTTCGCTCGGCACTTTAGGAGCAGCTCCGGAGGCCATTGGTGCCCTGTTCGCGCTTCAGAATGCTGGTCAGAAAACAGCTCCTTACGTGGTAGAAGGACAAGGCGTGGTAGTGTTGGAACTAAAATCAAAATCTGAGGCTTCAGAGATTGGCGATTACACACAATATGAAAACGAACTGTTAAGGCAGGCCTTATTTAACCTGGAGCAAAATTTGCGAAGAGCCATTACCGAAAAACTAGAGGTAAAAGACGAACGATATAAGTTCTTCTAAGCTCGGAATCAAACGCTATGATATAAAGAGGCTTTTTGAAAGAGCCTCTTTTTTTATTTAACTTTTAGAGGAATAAAGACTATGGACACTCAAAAATTTACGACAAAGGAGTTTAAGGAAAAGCTGGAAGCTACCCACGATTTTCCCACTCTGTACATGTTTAAGTTTATAGTGCTGGAAGAAAAGAAAGAAGAAGTAAAAGCCTTATTCCC
Organism: Roseivirga sp. UBA1976; assembly: GCF_002336325.1. Classification (NCBI taxonomy): domain Bacteria; kingdom Pseudomonadati; phylum Bacteroidota; class Cytophagia; order Cytophagales; family Roseivirgaceae; genus Roseivirga; species Roseivirga sp. UBA1976. The sequence goes on from NZ_DDDQ01000069.1 coordinate 2,569, forward strand.
GCTCAACGATGTGGTATACAAACCTTCCAGTAAGGGTAAATACATGAGTGTTACTGCCAAAGTTATGGCACCATCCAGCGATTTCGTCATAGGGATCTATCAAAAGGCACATCAGATTCAGGGTATTATAGCACTCTAATGAAACACAAGGCTTTTTTACTAGGGCTCATGGTAGGTATTGTGGCCTGTTCCGGCTCCAAGAAAGAGCAACCCAAAGAGGCAAGCCCCCGGCCTGGGCAAGAGCAACTAGTATTAAAAAGCCTTGAACGCGAGTACATTGAGCCGGTATTTCCTGAAGACATGGCTCAGGAAAGAACCAACTGGCAAAACCCTGATATTGTCTTAAAGAGCTTCAGCAACCTGAGCGAAAAGACAGTGGCGGATGTTGGAGCAGGAGCAGGCTATTTTAGTTTTAAACTAGCTCAGGTAGCCCAAAAAGTGATTGCACTCGATATTGACCCAAAGGCGCTAGACTATATTCGGGAGCAAAAACAAATAGTGGGCAACTGGGCCGATAATATTGAACCCCGCCTTACCCCTCCCGATGTACCCAACCTTTTGGTAAACGAAGCCGATGCGGTATTGGTGGTAAATACCTTTTGCTTTATCCCTAACCAGCAACAGTACTTTGAGCGATTGCGCAATGGACTTAAGCCGGAGGGCGAGTTGGTAATTGTAGATTTTAAAAAGGGAAACATTCCTGTGGGGCCGGCTGATGAAATGAAGATGGATGCCCGTACGGTTCGTTCCATTCTTAGAAAGGCCGGTTATAAAAGAATTTCAATCGATGAGAGGAGTTTGGAATACCAGTACATTATAAAAGCCAATAACTGAGCCGTTGTTTAAACGGCCATGAACCTAAAGAATAGAAAGACTATGTGGACCGAGAAAGATAATAAGCTGACCAAAACTTTTGAGTTTGAGAACTTTACTCAAGCCTTTGGTTTTATGTGCAAAGTGGCCATAGAAGCAGAAAAAATGAACCACCATCCCAATTGGTCGAACGTGTGGAATAAAGTGAGTTTTGAACTCACTACCCACGATGCCGGTAATACGGTAACGGAGAAAGATCGTAAATTGGCTGAAATCATAGACCAACTGGCCTAATGCCCGAGAAAATCAGCCTTTATCTTGTGCCCACTCCCATTGGTAATCTTGAAGATATTACCCTAAGGGCCATTAGGGTATTGAACGATGTGGATGTGATTTTGGCCGAAGATACCAGGACATCAGGGAAGCTTCTAAAGCACCACAACATTAGCAAGCCACTGCAGAGTTATCATATTTTTAATGAGCACCAGGCAGTAGCCCGGTTAGTTGAGCGAATGAATGCCGGAGAAACCTTTGCGCTTATTTCCGATGCAGGTACTCCCTCCATCTCCGATCCCGGGTTTTTGCTGGTTAGAGAGGCAATAGCCGCTGGCTTAGAAGTAAACTGCCTGCCGGGAGCCACGGCCTTTGTGCCGGCACTGGTAAACTCCGGTTTACCTTCCGATAAGTTTGTGTTTGAAGGCTTTCTGCCTCATAAAAAAGGGCGTCAGACACGGTTAAAAGCATTGGCGGGGGAAGAAAGAACCATTATTCTTTATGAGTCGCCACATCGATTAGTTAAGTCGTTAGAACAACTCAAAGAGTTTTTGGGAGATCGTAAAGCCTCCGTTTCCAGAGAAATATCTAAAATGTTTGAAGAAACCGTGAGAGGCACCTTGTCTGAGCTTATTGAGCACTTTAATAAAAACGGAGTGAAAGGAGAATTTGTGGTGGTGATTGAAGGCTGTCACTAGCGGCCAGAGCCAATCTGCTTCTCATACAGTTTATTAATTTTTTCTTTGGCTCTCAGTAGCCTCATTTTGGCTGCACTTTCCGAAATATTTAGTGTAGTAATTATGGTTTGCAAAGGCTGTTTTTCCTTGTACTTCAGCAAAAGCAGCAGTTTTTCTTCAGGAGTTATTTGTTCGAGCAGTAGCTCCAGAGCATTGTGCAACGACTCCTTATCTACCTCTTCAGCCTCAATTACATCCTCCAGCTCGGTCGAAAGCTTATCGGATATCACCTGGTGCATATTCTTTTTCTTCTTGCGGAGGTAGTCGACACAGGTATGGTAAATAATGGTATAAAGCCAAGTCTTGAATTTAGCCTCCGAACGAAAGCTCTTTAACTGCATAAATACCTTAATGAACACCTCTTGGCTTAGATCTTCGGCTTCGTCATCGCTCTTCACATAACTACGGCATTTTTTCACCACATAATCATGGTACCTATCGGCCAAAATGGAGAAATACCGCTGAGGCCCACCTTCTTGGAGAAACCTTACCAGTTCCTCATCAGTAAAGGCCGGTTTGATATTTCCTTTGAAAATTTTTTCCGATGACATGTGACTTTGACTTTGGCGCGCGTCTAACAAACACTAAAGTATAAAGAAGATGCTGCTTTTTGAAAAAGCCATGTTGGATATTAACATGCTTCCGCAACCCAACGATGTAACCTGCGGGCCCACCAGCTTGCAGGCTGTCTATCAGTTTTACGGAGACAACATCTCGCTAAGCCAGGTAATATCGCAGGTAAAGCAGTTGAAATCAGGAGGTACCCTGGCCGTGAATCTTGGTAATCATGCCCTTAAAAGAGGCTATGAGGCCACCATTTATACCTACAATTTGCAAATCTTTGACCCCTCGTGGTTCAATGGAGAGGAAGAAGTAGACCTGGTGAATAAGCTGGCTATGCAATGCCATTATAAACCCCAGCGAAAAATTCGGTTTGCTTCTTCTGCCTATCAGAAATTTTTGCGACTTGGAGGTAAAATTAAGTTTCAAGACCTTACACCAGACCTGATCAAATCCTATCTTTTTCAGAACCAGCCCATTCTCACTGGCCTTAGTGCCACTTATTTGTACCAAAGCCCCAGAGAAATAGGCGATTTTAAAATAGAATATGATGACCTCAGGGGCCTTCCCACCGGACACTTTGTGGTGGTGAGTGGTATTACCCCCGATGAAAACATTGTGTCTATTGCCGATCCGTTAAAGAATAACCCATTGGCCAACGGACATTATTACGAAGTAGATATTCACCGATTAATCAACTCAATTATGCTGGGTATGGTAACCTACGATGCCAACCTACTGATTATTAGACCTAAACAATGAACAAACTAATTGTTATTGAAAAACCACATAAGTGGCAGTTGGATATTCCCAACGTTGACCTTGTTTCTGCGCAAGACTACCTCTCTGATGCAGCCGGTCAAATGGGAAAAAATACAAAAGTAATCAACCTATGTAAGTCCTATCAATACCAAAGCGTTGGCTATTACGTATCGCTTTTGGCCGAAGCCAGAGGACATAAGGTACTGCCGGAGGTTTCTACCATACAGGACTTTCGCTTTCCTTCAATGATAAAAGACGATGCTCAGGATTTTGATGCCGTCATTCAGAAATGTTTGGGCAGCAGTTCAGAAACCAAGCTGGAATTCAAAATATATTTTGGATATACCGAGGAATTGGCCAACTCCAGCTTGGGCATGCTGCTGTTCAACCTATTTCAATCACCCATATTAAAAGCCTCTTTTATAAAGCGGGATAAGTGGACCCTGGAAAGCCTTAAACCGCTGAACATATACGACCTGAGCAACGATGAACGTATAAAACTGCAGTCGTTTCTAGGGCTGTTCATGAGCAATAAAAAGGTGGTAAGAAAGAACCACCAACGCAGAAAGTTCGACCTGGCCATACTTGTGAACCCGGACGACCCTAACCCTCCTTCCAACCCAAAGGCACTTCAAAAATTTGTGAAAGCAGCCGAAGAAGTGGGCTTTAACACCGAAATTATTACCAAAAACGACTATGGTAAGATTACACAGTTCGATGCCCTCTTTATTCGGGAAACAACCAATGTAAACAACCACACTTTTCGGTTGGCTAAGAAAGCCCAGTCTGAGGGGCTGGTGGTCATTGACGATCCACAGTCTATTATGCGATGTACCAACAAGGTATACCTCAATGAACTCATGAGAAGCTACGGCATTAACACTCCCAAAGCAGCCATAGTATCTAAAGAAAATCCTTTTGCTGCGGTAGAGCGAATAGGCTTTCCCTTTATTCTAAAAGAACCGGATGGTGCTTTTTCTAAGGGAGTAAAAAAAGTGCAGAGCGAAGAAGAGCTCAACGAGTTGCTCAAGGGTTTCTTTAAAGGCTCTGAGTTGCTCATTGCCCAGGAGTTTATGCCCACACCCTTCGACTGGCGTGTGGGAGTGTTCAACGGACAGGCCTTGTATGTATGTAAATACTTTATGGCTCGTAACCATTGGCAAATCATCGATTGGAAGAAAAGCGGAAAAGCACAAGAGGGCAAATCGGAGACCTACGCCATAGCAGATGTGCCCAAAGCACTGATTAGCACGGCCCTTAAAGCCACAAAGCTGATTGGCAACGGGCTCTATGGGGTAGATATTAAGGAAGTAAATAAAAAATTCTATGTAATTGAGGTGAATGATAACCCTAACCTCGATGCGGGAATTGAAGATAAGATATTAAAAAACAGACTCTACGAAACCATTATGGAGACCATGATGGACAGGGTCAAAATAAAACAATAATATGGAAGACAATCGCCTCCATTTGTTCCAGGCTTTTGGTATTGAGCTGGAATACATGATTGTAGACATTGAGACGCTCGATGTAAAACCAATTGCCGATGAGGTGCTTAAATCGTTGGCCGGTGAAATTACCAATGAAATCACATTTGGAAGCGTAACCTGGTCTAACGAGCTGGCACTACACGTTATTGAGCTTAAATGCTCGGCTCCAACAGGCAATTTGCAGCAACTGGCGGTCGATTTCGAAGAAGCCGTTCAGCAAATGAATAGTGCTCTGGCACAATTCAATGCACAGTTAATGCCTTCTGCCGCGCACCCATGGATGAACCCTGAGACAGAAACCGTTCGTTGGCCACACGATAATGCAGAAATTTACGCTACCTACGATCGCATATTTAACTGTAAGGGGCACGGATGGAGCAACCTGCAAAGCATGCACATAAACCTTCCTTTTGCTAATGACGAAGAGTTTGGCAGACTGCACGCGGCCATACGCACACTGTTGCCAATAATGCCCGCCCTGTCGGCTAGTTCGCCCATTCTGGATGGTAAAGACACCGGTTTTTGGGACAAGCGATTGGATTATTATCGCAAAAATCAAAAGGCAGTGCCTGTGCTTACAGGACAGGTAATTCCTGAACCGGTTTTTACACAAAATGAATACCAAGCACAGATTTTTGATCGCATAGCTCGTGATATTAAAATGCATGATCAGGAAGGAATTTTAGAGCCTATTTGGCTGAACTCCAGGGGTGCTATTGCACGGTTCGACAGGGGAGCTATAGAAATTAGAATACTCGATGTGCAAGAGTGCCCCAAAGCCGATTTGGCCATTGCCTCCCTCATTATTCATGCTCTCAAACTACTTACCGAAGAGCACCTGATGAGCCTGGAACAACAACAGAAATTTAAGACCGAAGCACTGGCCACCCTGTTCAACCAGGTGATTAAACATGGAGAACACAGTCTTATACAAGATGCTGCCTACCTCAAGGTCTTTGGTCTTAATGCCGTTACGGAAATGACAGCCACTGAACTATGGCAATACATTAAGCGAAAGGTAGATAGGAGGTATCCTGAAGCACTGAGTTATTGGCAGTCCGAAATTGAATTGCTATTTGATGAGGGGACCCTCTCTACTCGTGTACTCAATGCACTAGAGGCCAACCTGGAGCACGATAACCTTAAAATGGTGTACTCGGAGTTGTGTGATTGTTTGGAAAGTAATCAAATGCTAAGGGAATGTCTGGAAGAAGCTTTTTAATGACCTGCGAACATGCAGGCAACTATGTGCCGGCAAATTATCGCTACTTGTTTTTAGGCCATGAGGCCATTTTAGAAACACACAGAGGGTACGATCTGGGAGCGGGGCCCCTGGCCGAATATTTGGCCGATACATTAAAGCTACCTCTCTACGTGAACATGATCACCCGGTTGTTGGTAGACTCCAATCGTTCCAAGTTCAATCCGGAGCTGTATTCGGAGTTTAGTCGTAGTCTAGACCCCGTGGTAAAGAAGTTTTTACTCAAAAAGTACTATACCGCTTACCGACAGCAGGTGTATGATTGGATTAAAGAGCACGCCCGAAAAACCGATTCGGTAGTTCATATTTCCATGCACTCATTTACCCCCGTTCTTAAAGGAGAAACCCGTAAGGCCGATATTGGTATTCTATACGATGATAACAGAGAACCGGAGGCTCGCATAGCTCGCCAGTTGGTGGCCGATCTGCAGCTTAATGCTCCACAGTTTGTAACCATGCACAACTATCCGTATTTGGGCACAGCCGATGGGTTTACCACCTACCTGCGCAAAGAGTTTAGACCTAAAAACTATTCGGGAATAGAAATTGAGGTGAACCAAAAATACCACAACCGACCGGAAATGGAAGATATAAAAAAGGCTCTACAAGGAGCTCTGAAGTCGGTTATGAGCGAAGAAACCGCCCTGTGTTAGTAGTTAGCAGGGGTCAGTCGGGCTAAGTAAAATATTCAGCCATAGCATTATTGGCGGGGTAAGAGTAGAGGCTTAGGTGCACTTGTATTTCTTAGGAGCAGCCTTTTTACATAGACACCAATTGTTTAGAAAGAGAAGGATTTGGTTTTATTGCTTAGGGGGCAGGCCTCATCATATTATCAAAAGTCCTTCTTTTCCGGAATAGGCAAGCCCTATATTTGTGTATTAATCGCCTACCTATGCAGAGACTACTTCAAGACGTAATTGTTTTGGTGAAGGACACCGGAGACTTTATTCGCGAAGAATCGCACAAGTTCGATCATTCAAAAATTGAATATAAAGGCACAAACGATCTTGTTTCTTATGTAGATAAAGAGGCAGAAATGCGATTGGTAAAGGGCCTGTCAGAAATATTGCCGGGCAGTGGATTTATTGCCGAAGAGGGTACTTCTTCTAGAAGATCGGATAGTTACAACTGGATTATAGACCCGCTAGACGGAACTACAAATTTTGCCCACGGTTTGCCGGTGTATGCCATTTCTGTGGCTCTAGTGAAGCGGGGAGAGCTGGCTCTGGGAGTGGTGTATGAACTGAATAGAGATGAGTGCTTCCATGCTTCTAAAGGCGAAGGTGCTTTTTTAAATCATATGCCCATTAGGGTTTCACCGGTAAAAACGCTCGACAAGTCTCTGCTAGCCACAGGTTTTCCTTACTACGACTTCGAAAAAATGAGTAGTTACCTCTCCATTCTCAACGAGTTTATGCAAACTACCCATGGTTTAAGGCGTATGGGAAGTGCGGCAGTAGACCTTGCCTATACCGCTTGCGGACGCTTTGAAGGGTTCTTTGAATACAACCTCAACGCCTGGGATGTAGCCGCAGGAGCTTTGTTGGTGCAGGAGGCCGGAGGAACGGTAACGGACTTTAAAGGGGGGAATAACTTTTTGATGGGTCGGGAAATTGTGGCTGGTAATGCAACCCAACAAGAAATGCTAAGACTTATTCAGAAACACTGGAAGTGATCCACAACCTAATAAAAATAGTAATACGGAATATGGTTAGAAGCCTTCACCAACCTTTGCCGGTACAGGTAGCAGGGAGCAATCTAACACCGGTTGCTTTACGCAAACTTTGCCGAAGGGCGGTTGATTAGAAAACGCATTGAATAGAGCTACTTAATCAACTATAACTTTTCAGCTTTCAGACCGATTCGCGAACTTTGTCTCCGCAATCGCAGTTCACTAAGCAATGCAGGAAATTATTATTGGCATATTATTCTTAGCGGCCCTTTTCTTCATGGGCAGAAAGGTGTACAGGCAATATAAGGCCAAAGATAGCTGTGCTACGGGCTGCGAAAAATGCTCTCCATCTTCCAATAAAAACTTTAAGCTACCCGAGCATCTAAAAAACTAGTTTGCTTGTGGGTACAAAATTCAAATTTAATCGATAGAGTAATCTATGGATGAAGCACGGAGGGCCGGCTTTAAGCGTTTCATCAAGCCCATACTTTAGTTCCTTCAGAACAATTACGGCACATTTCAATTTCACTTCTGGACCTAATGAGCTTTTGCCTGAAAGACCTGTAAGCCTCGCTTCTCCAGACTTCTTTGAACGGTTGTTCTTTCGTTTCGCCCAACTGATAGTGCGCATCTTTATCGAAACAACAAGGCACCACCTTACCGTCCCAGGTAATCACGCAAGAGTGCCACATTTTCCAGCAATGATTAACCAGCTTATTTTTAATGGTCCATTTTCCGTCTGGGAGCTGTTGGTAGCGACTATACTTTTCTTGTGTGGGAATAAGTTCAGAGCCATTTTCATAATCGTAAATCTGAGCGGTTTTAAAGGCCACTTCGTTTACCCCCAGTTTGTCGGCCAGAGCTCTTACTTCGTTCAGCTGGTGCTCGTTAGGCTTTACCACCAGGTATTGAAAGATGATATGTGGAGTTCTTGATTTGAGCTTCTTTTTCCACTGCACAACGTTTTTGGTGCCATCAATTACCTTTTGCAGTTTGCCTCCAACGCGGTATTGTTCGTAGGTCTCCTGCGTAGTACCATCAATCGAGATAATTAGCCGATCCAGGCCGGAGGCCACGGTTTCCCGGGCCACCGGGTCGGTCAGATAATGAGCGTTGGTAGAGGTGGCCGTGTATATACCCTTTTTACGGGCATATTTTACTTGATCCAGAAAATTAGGATTCAGGTAGGGTTCACCCTGAAAATAGAATATGAGATAACTGAGCCTTGGAGCCAACTCATCAATAACTGATTGGTAGGTTTCATTGGCCAGCATACCGGTGGGGCGCGTAAAATTTCTTAAGCCACTAGGACACTCCGGACACCGAAGGTTACACGATGTGGTTGGCTCCAGGGCAATACTGGTGGGCATGCCCCAGTGAATAGGTTTTTTGAAAAGTTTAGATACAAAGTAGCTACTCACCAACTGCACCATGTTCCAAACCCTCAGTGGTGTGAGTTTGGAAAAATAGTTGAGCCCATCGTGCCAGTTACGATTCATGTGTTCAAGTTAGGGGGCCAGGTAAACGGAACAAAATTACTGACGATATTTGCCGTATTAATGGTGAAAAGAAATAGTTTTAATCTATGAAGCTCAACCTGATACTCTGTGGTCTGCTTGTTTGTTTCTCCCTTGCGGCACAATATCCTACACTGTCGCAAGAATCTGAGGTAAGTCTTATTACCATTGGCCCCGGACCTAACTTGGTAGACTGTTTTGGCCATAGTGCCTTTAGGGTGCAAGACCCCGCACTCAATATGGATAGAGCCTATAACTACGGTGTGTACGATTCGGACGAAGACCAGTTCATTATGAAATTCGTTACCGGTTCGGCCGATTATATGGTGGATGCCCGGCCGTTCGATCAGTTTTTTAGAAGTTACAAGGCGCAAAATCGTTGGGTAACTGAGCAAGTACTCAACCTTACCCTGGAAGAAAAGCAGGCTATTTTTGAGTACCTTGAGAACAACAGCTTGCCTCAAAACAAATACTACCGATACGATCAGTTTTATGATAATTGCGCCACCAAGCTGCGCGATATTCCCAAGGAGGTGTTGGGCGATAAACTGGTGTTTAGTGGAGCGCATATAAAAGGAAAGGTTACTCTGCGCGATTTGGTTGATGAGAATGCGTATAACCACCCCTGGTGGGATTTGGGGATAGATATAGCTCTGGGAAATCTTATTGACAGAGAGTCTACTGTTGAAGACTTAATGTATCAGCCAGACTATGTCCTTTCGGCTTATGCCCATGCTACTATTGAGCGCGAAGGGCAAAGTGTTCCGGCTATTAAAGCTACTAATGAACTGTTTACCTCCGATTTTCACGAAAAACCCAAAGAAGTACTCAGCCCAACCCTTACCCTTTCGGTTGTGGCCCTAATCTTCATGATCTTTACGGTACGCGATTACATGACCAAAAGGCGTTCCCGGTGGATTGACTTTGTTCTCTTTTTTGTAACCGGATTGGTAGGCTTAATGCTGGTATTGCTTTGGGTAGCCACACACCATACTACCACCGTGAACAACCTGAATATTCTCTGGGCTTTTGCGCCCAACCTGGTAGTGGCCTTTCTTCTGCTTAAGGCCAAACCCAAACCTTGGCTAATGGTGTATGTGCGCTTTTTGGTAATACTGCTCATTGCCATGACTATGGTGTGGATTACCAGGTTGCAGGTATACAACACCGCCATGATTCCCCTGATGTTAATGCTCGGGTTTCGCTATGTATTCCTTTGGCAAAAAGGGCTTGGAGGCACAAGAAAAAGGGCTTTTTAACTCATTTTTTAAGCCCTTTAATTACGATTTCTTCTTGAATGAGCACGTCACGCATAAAGAGATTTCGGTTGATTTCTTTGAGACCGAGTTCTTTGAAAACTTTGATAATGTTTCGCAATGTTTTGGCCTCAATTAAGGAAAGGTTTAGCTCAAAATCATCCCGACAATCATTAATGAATTCATCGGTAAAAGTTGGTGCAATTAGGAGTGTTTTAATAACTGTATATCCGTAGCTCTGTACTAGCTTTTTATAAGATTTTATTTGCCTTGATACTGAGCTAAACTTGTTGTAGTTGTCCTTACTCGTTTTACACTCTATTAAAATAATGTTGTTGTCTCCCAGATTGATAAGGATATCTACCTTGTCTTTTTTAGTGTTTATTGATTGCTTGAGAGAATGGTCGACTTTAAAGCCTAAGGTTGTTAGAATGTTGGAAGTAACATCTTCGAACATTAAACCAAGGTCAGCCTCTTTAACCTGTATTCCGTTCTCCTTTAAAGTATTCAGATCTCTACATGCAATAAGGTGATAGTTTTCAATATAGAGGCTTTCTATATCTTTATATGATTCTAAAATATTTGAAATCTCATCACCTCTTTTCGAAATTCCCTTAGTCTCGCAAAAAGCATATAGAGATTCTTTTGAAAGTAAGTCGAGCAAATCTCGGGGCTTTATATTATAATCTACCAAGTACTGAGCTTGTAAAACATTATCCTCACTCAATTCAAACTCGTCTTTCACTAGCTTATTAAATCCTTTTATGGTCGTTCCTAAGTCTGATAGAAGAGAATCAAAACCCTCAAGGGAAATTCCTAGTTGTTCCTCTCGGTCTAACGCATTAAAGTGGGCAATTACCAGATCGACTTTTTGCTCTATGGTACTGCCTCCAAAACCTTTAATTCCGACTTTATCAGCAATTGTGTTGATTACTTTTTTGCGTTCTGTTAAGGTAGATCCGGCTTTATGAATATCGAATATTAAGGTGTCTTCAAGTTTAACTCCGGTCTTGATAATGTCTTTGATTTTTTGTTCTCTTGACGAAGCTTTGTCTATATTGTGATTCTTGAGAATCTGATGAATTTGTGAATCAAGGAGGGTGTTGAGTATTCTTCGGAAATGTTTATCAGCGATACTTTTTCCTCTCACTTTTCTTAAAACTCTTACCACCTCATCGGCAACATAAACCTTGTTGCTTTTTTGAGAATAGAAAACAACCCCTTTATTCCTCAGTTCATCGATTATTTCCTGTACCTCCTTAACATTAATAGGAAGGATTAAGTAGTTGATTAACCTTATTTCCTCTTGAGAAAGATTAAGCTGACTAGAAAGTGTGTGTAAGATTGACTGTTCATCACCAGTAATTTTCGAATCAAGATTGTTGTCTATGTCGTTGCGGTAAGCTGTTTCTAAACAGGACTTGTATATTTTATAATCCCTTATCCTGCTTTCTTCAACAGTTTTGTCTTGACCGGAAATAACATTAGAGAGCTGTTTTATTTTTTGCTTAAGGGTTTTGATTTCTTTGGTATATAGGGTGTAGAACCATTCTCGGGTCATTATACCGTTGCCGTCTCGAATAATAATATCTATGAGTATATCAAACTGAGAGTTGGTCTCTAGAAATTCAGAATGAAGGTGGTGTTCAAAGTCTGTTTCTAGTTGCTGAAAAACCTCCGAAACCAACAGACTATCCAGGTTTTTGAGCTCACCATCACTGGCTAGAAGGATCTTTTCAATATTGTTCCTGTTAGGGGATACTGGTATTAGCTCATTGATTATTTTTAGAAAGGGGTTTTTTTCACGAAAATTCAGCCGTTCGATTATTTCATGTAGGCGCATGTTTAATAGGTTGATTTATGACAATGAACCTAATTTAATATTTTTCTAAAAAATCTTATCAAAAGTATATTTAAAGTGCCTTAAATCGAATGGCGACACCACCGCCACGGGCCATTTTAAGCAATAGCGTATCTCCTTTTTGCACCTTTTGAGTTTCAATGGTATAGGCCGATGGATTGGTTTCAAAATCGGCATTGTCAGCATCGCGGTAAATTTGGGCTTCATAGTGCACTCCATTCTGCAAAAAACTCAGGGGTATATTCAGCTTACGGGCATTTTCATCGGTAATACCTCCTAAGTACCAGTCGTAGCTATTTTTACCCAGTCGGGCAATTACTACATACTCCCCTATTTCGGCCGCCACAACTTTACTGGCATCCCAGTCTGTAGGAACATCTTTAATAAACTGAAAAGCGGGGTGTCCTTCATAGTGTTCAATAAGGTCGGAAGCCATTTGTACCGGGCTATAAACCACCACATATTCAGCCAGCTGGTAGGCCAGGGTTGTAGGCACAGAGGCCCCTTCCTTGTACTCGTTTAAATTGAGTTTAAAGAGGCCGGGCGTATAGTCTATGGGGCCACCAAGCATACGGGTAAAAGGTACTATGGTGAGATGCTCAGGAGGATTGCCGCCACCCCAGGGAGAGTTAAATTCTGAACCTCTCAGGCCTTCCCGGGCTACCATATTAGGGTAGGTTCTTCGGATGCCCGTAGCTTTTATGGGTTCATGGGCAATAATCATAACTTCCGATTGAGCTGCTTTGGCCAAAACTTTCCGATAGTGATTGACCATCCACTGGCCATGGTGGTATTCTCCTTCAGGAATTATAGGCCCAACGTAGCCGGTTTTCACGGCATGGATACCAAGCTCTTTCATTAGAGAGTAGGCGGTGTCTAGCTGTTGTTCGTAAGTTCTTGGGACTGCTGAGGTTTCATGATGCATTATGAGACTCACTCCTTTCTGTTGTGCATAGTTTGCCACTTCGCGCAGGTTATAATCGGGATAAGGCGTTACAAAATCGAATACTCCTTCCCGATCAGGAAAGCCAATCCAACGTTCCCAGCCAGTGTTCCAGCCTTCAACCAATACCCCATCAAAGCCGTGTTTGGCGGCAAAGTCTATGTATTTCTTCGCTTTGGCCGTAGTAGCCCCATGCTTACCGCTGGCATAGTCCCAGCTGGAAGTTTGCAGGTGCATTTCCCACCATATTCCAATATACTTGCCGGGTTTAATCCAGTCCGTTTGGCTCAACTTGTTTGGCTCGTTAAGGTTTAAAATGAGCTTTGACTCTAACAGATCCCCGGCCGTTTGGCCCACCTGAATGGTTCGCCAGGGGGTTCTAAATGGGGTTGTCACCCGGGCCTTCCAGCCATTGAGAGTAGAGGGCACCAATGAGCTGGTTAGGGTTCGCTTATCTTCCTCTATCCGTAGTGTCATGTCGGGGTAGTTGGTAAGTGCAGCTTCGTGAATGCTGATGTGCAAGCCTTTCTCTGTTTTCATGGTGAAAGGTGTATTTACAGCATGTTTTTCCATTATGGTTGTTGCGGCCAACAGGCTTCCATCTACCAATGAAGAGTCTATTTCGCTTACTCGTGTGGTTTGGTATAGGTATTCGTAGCTGTCATAGTCGGCCGGAATCCACCAGGCCGTATGATCTCCGGTTAAACGAAACTGACTGTATTCATTGTCTACAATAAGTTCTTCGGTGCCCGGTTGGTTTGGGAATTCGTAGCGAAAGCCAATACCATCATCGAACAATCGAAACTGAATATTAAGCAGTAGGCCATCGGTGTGTTGCAAGTGAAGAGTATAGCTGCGGTGGCGGTCATGTACCACACCGTCTTCTCCCCAAAGAGGGTACCAAAGCTCGTTCTTGCCTGTGCTGTCTATAGAAAGAAGTTTGAGCCCTTTGCCAATGAATCCGTGTTCTCGCAGCTCCAAACCAAGGGTAGACTCAAGAATAACGGGTTGGCTGTTGAAGTTCATGGTATAGGCCAATTGGTTACTATCCGTTTCAAAAACTCTGACTTTAACTTTGCCATCGGGTGAGGAAAACGTTTGGTTGATTTTTTCGGACTGGCAAGAAACCATCAACAGCCCTAATAGTGTATAAGCCAGGTACTTCATAACTCAACTTTTGCCGAAAGTTAAGAAGCAGATGGGTTGAAAACACGCTCCTAATTAATCCTTAACAATTTGATCAACCGCCTCGCGGATCAGATCCGATTCAAAGCCCCGACCATAAAGATACTGTGATAGTTTGCCCTTTTTTATATACTCCGAATGGCCTGAAAGCTGCTGATATTTCTTTTGGGCCTGGCCGATTAGGGCTTGCCAGTACTCCTCGGGATCTATCTCCTCCAATCCTTTTTTTATGCAGTAGTCAGATAGTTTATGTGGTTTAAGTTGCTGAAGAATTTTTTGTCGCCCCCATTTTTTCATACGGAATTTGCCTCCAATAAAGGCTTTGGCAAAGCGCTCTTCATTAATAAACCCTTCCACAATGAGTTCTGTGAGCACTTCTTCTACATCTTGTTGGTGTAAACCATAGCTGTATAGTTTGTCTCTGACTTCTTGTTGCGAACGCTCCTGATAGGCACAAAAGTCGGCAGCCTTTAGTTTGGCTGTTTTTCGATCATATGTTTTGCCTGGTTTGGAGTTTTCGTAATCAAGCATATTCTAAATGACAGTACAGAAGGATGCAAATTAAAAAGCACCGCGAAATAGCCAAGAGGGCGTTTGCTTCGCGGTGCCTGATATGGATTTGGTCAATTAACCCAAATCGAATTTTATACCCTGAGCAAGTGGCAGTTTATCCGTGTAGTTAATGGTATTGGTTTGTCTGCGCATGTATCCTTTCCAGGCATCTGAGCCGGACTCGCGACCACCGCCAGTTTCTTTCTCACCTCCAAAGGCTCCTCCAATTTCTGCTCCTGAAGTACCAATGTTCACATTGGCGATGCCACAATCGGAACCTGAGGCCGACAGGAATTGATAGGCTTCTCTTACACTGTTGGTCATAATGGCCGAAGAGAGCCCTTGTTTTACACCGTTTTGTATAGCCAGGGCATCGTTTACATCGCCTGAATACTTAATGAGATAAAGTATAGGGGCGAAGGTTTCTTCCTGAACAGTAGCGTAATGGTTTTCCGCCTCCACAATGCATGGTTTTACATAACATCCGCTTTCATATCCAGAACCTTGCAGTACTCCTCCTTCAACCAATATGCGACCTCCTTCTTTTTGAACGGCCTCAATGGCATTGGTATAGTTCTTCACTGCATCAGTGTCTATGAGTGGCCCCACATGGTTGTTTTCATCTAATGGATTGCCAATTTTAAGTTGCTTGTAGGCATTTACGAGAGCGTCTTTCACCTTGTCGTAGATTGACTCGTGAATAATGAGCCTTCGGGTTGAAGTACAGCGCTGCCCGGCTGTGCCCACCGCGCCAAATACACTACCGATAATGGTCATCTTCAGGTCGGCTTCAGGGGTTACAATGATGGCGTTGTTTCCTCCCAACTCGAGAATGGATTTGCCCAATCGGGCAGCCACTGTCTGACCCACAATTTTCCCCATACGAATAGAGCCAGTGGCCGAAACAAGTGGAACTCTTTCGTCTTTGGTCATGTATTCACCTACCTGATAATCGCCATTAATCATGCACGAAATACCCTCAGGCATTTGGTTGTCTTTAAGTACTTCGGCAATCAGATTTTGACAGGCCACGGCACAAAGCGGAGTTTTTTCAGAGGGTTTCCAGATACACACATCGCCACAAACCCAGGCCAGGGCAGTGTTCCAGGACCAAACAGCCACCGGGAAGTTAAATGCAGAAATAATACCCACTACTCCAAGTGGGTGCCATTGCTCTTGCATGTGGTGTCCCGGACGCTCAGATTTAATGGTAAGGCCATGTAACTGTCGGGAAAGACCCACGGCAAAATCACAAATATCTATCATTTCCTGAACCTCACCCAGACCCTCTTGGTAAGACTTGCCCATTTCGAAAGAAACCAGCTTGCCCAAATCGGCTTTGTGTTTTCTCAACTTTTCACCAAACTGTCTTACTATTTCTCCACGAGCCGGTGCGGTTACTTCTCTCCAGTCTAAAAAGGCTTTTTGAGCGGTGGCAACTACCTGGTCATATTCTTCACGGGTGGTAGTACTTACCGATCCTATATACTGCCCGTTTACCGGTGAGAAAGATTTGAGTTCTCCACTTTTGCCCGAGCTTTTAGATCCTGTAGAAGTACCATTATTATTAGTGCTTACGCCAAGGTTTTTCAATGCGCTATCAATACCAAAATTCTCCATTTCTGTTTCTCTCTATTGGTTACTAGCCCATAATTACAAGTATTTTCAGAGGCGTCCAAAATTTTGAGGCTTGGAATGGGGCACTTCTATTTGAACTTTGGTATTACAGAAAAGGCTGAGAGAGTTTACAGTAAGAAAGGCATGTTCAAAAGAGACAGAAATAGAAGGGCTGCTCCAGAAAAACACTGAGTCTGCCCGTAATGCGCAGGCCCGTGAGCTTCTAAAGCAGCCCTTTATGGAAGTACTTATTTACCAGTTAATTCTGTAGTAGTCTTTGTATCCGTTGGGGTATTTGCCCATTACGTAGAAGTCTCGGGTTTTTGCATCGAGCAGTTCCTGAAAATCCGAGAGGCCTTTAATGTCTACATCGCCTACCTTAGTAATTACAAAGCCTTCTTTTATTCCGGCTTCTTTCCAGGCTCCTTCTCCCATTTCTACCAACTGTACTCCTCCTTCAATTTTGAGTCGTGTTTTTATGTTTTCGTTGATATCGATAAACGTGGAGCCCTCGATTTTGTAGCTAAGGGTAACTTCTTCGGGCACCCCGGCAATAAACTCATCTTTCTTTCTGAGTTTGAGCTTGGTTTCTTTAAGCTTACCGTCTCGTTTGTACTTGACAAGAATCTCATCTCCTGGTCTTTTTCTGGCTACCAACTCCTGAAGCTCGCTGGTTGTTCTTACCGTTCGGTCGTCAATGCCCACTATTACATCATCAATTTTAATACCTGCTCGCTCGGCTGCGCCTCCGGGACTCACCCCGCTAATGAGTACTCCGGACAATTCGTTGGTAAAGCGACCATCGGCATCAGTTATTTGAACACCTAGCAGGCCTCTTTGCACTTTGCCAAATTCAAGCAAATCGTCCATTACTTTTTTTACCAGAATGGAAGGCACGGCAAAAGAATACCCATTAAAGGTGCCGGTATTAGTAGCAATAGCTGTATTAATGCCAATTAGCTCCCCATCTAAATTAACCAAAGCTCCGCCACTATTGCCTCTGTTTACCACAGCATCGGTTTGAATAAAAGACTCAATGCCGTAGTTGTTTACTTGTCCACTTTGAATAAGATTAATATTTCTGGCTTTAGCACTCACAATTCCTGCGGTTACGGTATTGTTTAGGTCGAAGGGGTTTCCTACAGCCAAAACCCATTCACCAATTTCTACCTGGTCGGAATTGCCAAATTCTACATGAGGAAGATTTTTGGCATCTATTTTTATAAGTGCGAGGTCAGTGTCAGGGTCTACGCCTATAAGTTCTGCGTCAATTCTTCTGTTGTCGTCCAGGCGAACTTCCAGCTCATCGGCATCTTCAACCACATGGTAGTTGGTGGCTATGTAGCCATCGGCCGAAATAAGTACTCCGGAACCGGTAGATTGTCTTGCTCGTCTTTCTCTTCCAAATAACCTGGACCATGAACTTGAGTTTCTCGAAGAAATAGAGGTATTGGTAATGTGAACTACGGCCGGTACAGCTTTACGCGAGGCTTTAATGAAGTTGATGCCTTCAGGCACCACATAGTCTTTTCTAACCGGATTTATTTCGCCCAAAGAGGTAGAAACGGCAGCGCTACCGGAAATGGAGGTCTCGCTACTACCGTCAGAGCCGTTAAACAAACTGAGGCCTAAGAGTACAATTAACCCTCC
Organism: Roseivirga sp. UBA1976; assembly: GCF_002336325.1. Lineage (NCBI taxonomy): Bacteria > Pseudomonadati > Bacteroidota > Cytophagia > Cytophagales > Roseivirgaceae > Roseivirga > Roseivirga sp. UBA1976. The sequence continues at coordinate 20,719 of NZ_DDDQ01000069.1, forward strand.
CAAAAGAGAGGAGGCCAGAATACCCAGAAAAAACTGTCGCTTCGAAATCATGATTGCCAAATATCGGTTGTCACATCTAAACGTGATTCAAAAACCTAGTGTTTTAATTTATTCAAAATTAAGCGGTTATTAACCGGATTTAACAACTATCAACAAAAAGAGGCCACCAAATTGGTGGCCCATAATCAACCTCAACAACACAAACTACTTCACACTAATTTTGCTGGCTAGTTTTTTGGTCTCATCCTTTGGGATAATGAGGCTCAAAATGCCATTTTCATAAGTTGCTTCTATTTTGTCGCTCTGAATATTGTCCGGTAACTGGAAAGATTTCTTAAATGTGCCATACTCTGTTTGTATGGAATAGAAGTTTTTCTCGCTTTGCTTCTTCTCAAACTTGCGCTCACCGCTTATGGTAAGCAGTCCGTCATTCAGGTCAATGTTGAAATCTTTCTTGTCGAAACCCGGAACGGCTACTTCTATTTCGAAGGCCTTTTCGGTTTCGGCAATATCAGTTCGCGGATTAAATGTAGTTGCTACATTGTCAAAAGATTCATTAAAGAATCTGTCGAAAAACTTGTCCATTGTGCTGGGCACAAACCAATCGGAGTTTCTTCTTACTAGGTTCATATCTTCAGTTTTTTTTGTTTTCATAATCATTTGCCCTGCTATATGTGAAAATTGTACCAAGGCAAGTTTTCGAATATTTTTAAGACATTATGTCTGTTTTTTATCTAATCGAAGCATAATTGAAGACATAATGACAGTATTTGGTCGAATAAATCAACTATGAGATGAGTAATTGATTGCATATTTTAGGCATTTTAACTCCCTATGGAATCGAACAGAAAACAGCTGCTAAGAGCGCTTGGACCGGGCATTTTGTTTGCCAGCACCTGTATAGGTGTTTCTCATTTGGTGCAGTCTACCCGGGCCGGAGCCGATTACGGCTTTCAACTACTTATTTTTATTGTACTTGCCAATTTGTTTAAATATCCCTTCTTTGAATTTGGCAGTCGCTATGCAGGGGCCACAAAAAAAAGTATTCTGGAAGGGTACAAACAAGAGGGGAGTTGGGTGTTGTGGGTTTATTTCTTGCTGAGTCTGGCTTCAATGTTTACGGTTACTGCTGCCGTTACATTTGTTACGGCAGGAATGCTTAACAACCTAATGGGTTGGAGCTTAGATCCTACCTTGGTTTCGGGCCTTATTTTGGTTTTTTGTACGCTGGTGTTGGCTATAGGAAGATATAGTCTGCTGGACAGCCTGCTCAAGGTTATTGGTTCTGTGCTGCTTATTTCTACTCTTACAGCCTTTTTTGGGGTGTTGTTCAAAGGCCCTATCGAACCTGTAGCAGGCTTCGTTCCTAAGGAGCTTATGGAACGGGAAGGTGTCATTTTCCTCATTGCCCTAATGGGGTGGATGCCCACGGCTGTGGATCTTTCTACCTGGAATAGCCTTTGGGCCGTAGAGCGAATGAAGCAAACCGGCTACCAAACCAAAATGCGCGAAGTACTTTTCGATTTTAACTTTGGTTACATTGTCACGGCCGTGCTGGCTCTTTGTTTTCTAACTCTGGGAGCGTTTGTTATGTATGGGTCAGGTACTGAGCTATCTAGCAATAGCACCGTGTTTTCCGATCAGGTAGTGAAGTTATATACGAATGCATTGGGTGGTTGGGCTTATCTTATAATTGCTATAGCCGCGTTTTCAACCATGTTTAGTACTACTATTACCGTGGTCGATGGCTTCGGAAGAGCTATGGGAGAGACTCTTCGGCTGCTTTTCTTTAAAACTACAGCCATTAGAACCCTTTACACAATTATGATGGTATTGGTGGCAGCTATTTCATTCTTGTTCATTCTTGTACTCTCCTCCAACCTAAAGGATCTGGTAGATTTGGCCACTACACTATCGTTTGTCATCGCGCCTGTATTTGCTTTTATCAACTATAAGGTGATCATGTCCGATCAGATTGAACAAGCCTACAAACCCAAAGGGTGGCTCAAAGTGCTGGCAATTTGCGGCCTGATTTTCCTTACTCTTTTCGCAATTATTTATCTGGCTGTATATTTTGAGCTGATTTCCCTCTGATTTTTTTGAAAATCTGCTCAAAGCTTTTGGTTTATATTTTCGCATCTGCTAATATTGCACACCCATTCGCAAGATGAGCGAATGAAATACAAAATTCCTCCTTAGCTCAGTT
>NZ_DDDQ01000039.1:0-95488 GCF_002336325.1 Roseivirga sp. UBA1976
GCTCAAAAAGCCCTAGAAAGAACCCAGGCAAGAAGGCCTGATTTATTGAATGAATAAATTTTCCCGTAAAAGGCAGATTATCAAAAACTAATCTCTATATTTGCAGTCCGTTTTGCGGGAAGAGCTTTTAGACGAAGAAATCATGAGCGATCTTATCAAACTTATAGAGGAAGAAAACAACGAGAGAAGAGCTGAATTCCCTTCTTTCGATGCTGGTGATACTATCAATGTACACGTTAAAATTAAAGAAGGAAACAAGGAGAGAATCCAGCAGTTCCAAGGTACTGTTATACAAAGAAAGAATCCCGGAACCAACGGTGAGACTTTCACTGTAAGAAAGGTATCTGGAGGTGTAGGTGTTGAGCGAATCTTCCCTATCCTTTCTCCAAACATCGACAAAATCGAAGTATTGAGAAGAGGTAAAGTAAGAAGAGCGAGATTGTTCTACTTAAGAGGACGTCAGGGTAAAGCAGCAAGAATTAAAGAAAAGCTGTAAATCACCATTAAAGAATATAGAGAAGCCCCTTTTAGGGGCTTTTTTTATGCCCTTTTAAGTAGGTCTTTGCAATTGAGAGCGTCATTTTGTCACTATTCCAAAAAAGGCTCGTTAATTGCAGAATAGTGCGAAATCTTCAATAATGGCATTGATTGAATTTTATAAATACCAGGGTACAGGCAACGATTTTGTTATGATTGATAATCGGAAGCTGACCTTCGACAAGCAAAACCTTAAAACCGTAGCTAAACTGTGCGACAGGCGCTTTGGAATTGGAGCCGATGGATTGATTCTTATTGAAACATCTACATCAGCAGACTTTGAGATGGTCTATTTTAACTCCGATGGAAGTCAGTCGCTCTGTGGAAATGGGAGTCGTTGTGCGGTAATGTTTGCCAGGTTTCTGGGTATTATCAATAATGAAACCACCTTTTTAGCCATAGATGGAGAGCACTATGCCAAAATTGAAGATCAAATAGTGCACCTTAAGATGCACGATGTGTCAGACTACGAATTAATCGGAACCGATTACCTGATAGACACCGGCTCGCCACATTACATACGTTTTGTAGAAGATACAGACCGCATAGACCCTGTGGTGGAAGGTAGGAAAGTTCGTTATTCCGATCGCTTTTCAGAAAAAGGAGTGAACGTTAACTTCCTGCAACAGGTGAATAACAACACACTGAAAATACGAACCTATGAGCGGGGAGTGGAAAACGAAACCTTGAGCTGTGGGACCGGCTGTACCGCGGCTGCCTTGTCACTGGCGCTTAAACAACCGGTAAACTCAGTGAATTTGCTGGCCATGGGAGGGCAACTCAATGTTTCGTTCAACCGGCATGACAGTGGTTTTACCGATATCTTTTTAAGTGGGCCGGCACAACATGTTTTCAGAGGTCAAATTCAGGTCTAAAGAAATAAATCAGACCTTCATAATTTATGCGCAAGCAACTAACTTTAGCAGATAATTTTAAGATATGAGTATTCTTACAAAAGGGTTAGCCAAGCTTTTCGGAAGCAAGTCAGATAGGGATATAAAGGAAGTGACCCCTTATGTTGAAGAAATCAACAAAATATATACTTCACTCGCAGGTTTATCGGACGATGAGCTAAGAGGAAAAACGGAAGAACTTAAAACACGAATCGCCACCGACCTGAAGTCTATAGATGACCAGATTGCTGAGCTGCATGACAAAATTCAGAATCAACCAGATCTGGATATTCAGGAAAAGGAAGCCACCTTCGAAGCCATCGATAAACTGGAAGAAGATCGCAATGAGGCTCTGGAGAAAACCCTCATGACTATTTTGCCTGAGGCCTTTGCCATAGTTAAAGAAACAGCCAGAAGGTTCAAAGAAAACGGACAGCTACAGGTAACCGCTACTTTGTGGGACAGGCAACTTGCCGCAAAGGGTGATCATATTGTCATTGATGGCGATAAGGCCACCTGGAAGAACGAATGGATGGCAGCAGGTAGCCGTGTGAAATGGGAAATGCTTCATTATGATGTGCAGCTAATTGGAGGAATAGTATTGCATCAGGGTAAAATTGCCGAAATGGCCACAGGTGAGGGTAAAACCCTGGTAGCAACACTGCCTGCCTACCTGAATGCTTTGGCTGGTCGTGGAGTTCATGTGGTAACCGTAAACGATTACCTGGCCAAGCGAGACTCAGAGTGGATGGCTCCTCTCTTTCAGTTCCATGGCCTGAGCATAGACTGTATAGACAAACACCAGCCTAATTCACAGGAGAGAAGAGAGGCTTATCGATGCGACATTACCTACGGAACCAACAATGAATTTGGCTTCGATTACTTGCGCGATAACATGGCCAGAGAGTCTACTGAACTGGTTCAACGCAAGCATCATTTCGCTATGGTCGATGAGGTTGATTCCGTTTTGATAGATGAAGCCCGTACACCACTTATTATTTCAGGCCCCGTTCCAAGAGGTGATGAGCACGAATTTTATGATTTAAAACCTCGTATTCAGAAACTGGTAGATGCCCAGAGAAAACTATGTAGTCAATACCTCAACGATGCCAAGAAGCTCATAGGAGAGGGTAATGAACAAGAAGGTGGACTGGCACTATTCAGGGCCTATAGAGGACTGCCTAAATACAAGCCGCTAATCAAGTACTTGAGTGAAACCGGGGTAAAGGCCATTTTGCAGAAGACAGAAAACTTTTATCTGCAAGACAACCAGAAGAACATGCCTCAGGCCGATGAGCCTCTATTCTTTACCATCGATGAGAAGAGCAATGCAGTAAATCTCACCGAAAGAGGAACAGAATTGATTACCGGAGAAGGTGAAGATCCGAACTTCTTTATACTCACCGATATTGGTGATGTAGTGGCTCAGTTGGAGAAAAGTGAAGGTCTGACTGATGAAGAAAAGCTCAAAAAGAAAGATGAGGCCATAAAAGACTATAGTGTAAAAGCGCAGCGTATACATACTGTAAACCAGTTGCTCAAGGCCTATACCATGTTTGAACGCGATACCGAGTACATTGTGGTAGACAACAAGGTAAAAATTGTTGACGAGCAAACCGGTAGGGTAATGGAAGGCCGAAGATACTCCGATGGTCTCCACCAGGCCATAGAGGCTAAAGAGAATGTAAAGGTTGAAGATGCCACGCAAACCTACGCAACCATTACACTTCAGAACTACTTCCGTATGTACCACAAATTGGCTGGTATGACGGGTACTGCCGAAACAGAAGCCGGTGAGTTTTGGGAAATATACAAGCTCGATACGGTGGTAATTCCAACCAACCGCCCTATACAGAGAGACGATCGACAAGACAAAGTATACAAGACCGTACGCGAAAAATTCAATGCAGTAGTCGATGAAATTGTGGAGCTTACCGAACAAGGCAGGCCTGTGTTGGTCGGTACAACTTCGGTAGAAATTTCGGAGATACTGAGCCGAATGCTCAATCTCAAGAAAATTCAGCATCAGGTGCTCAATGCTAAGCAACACGCGCGCGAAGCCGATATTGTTGCCGAGGCAGGTAAACCGGGTACTGTAACAATAGCCACCAACATGGCGGGTAGAGGTACCGACATTAAGTTGCATCCAGACTCTAAGGCCGCGGGAGGTTTGGCCATTATTGGTACCGAACGCCATGAATCGCGAAGGGTAGACCGACAGCTTCGGGGTAGAGCCGGTAGACAAGGAGACCCCGGGTCTTCACAGTTCTTTGTCTCGCTCGAAGACAACCTGATGAGACTCTTTGGTTCAGACCGGGTGGCAAAGCTAATGGACCGTATGGGGCTCAAAGAGGGTGAAATGATTCAACACTCTATGATTACCAAGTCTATTGAAAGAGCTCAAAAGAAGGTTGAAGAAAACAACTTTGGTATTCGAAAAAGACTGCTGGAGTATGACGATGTAATGAATCAGCAACGCACGGTAATCTACGACAGACGTAGAAATGCCCTGCAAGGTGAGAGGCTTCAGCTCGACATCATGAACATGATGTATGATACCTGCGAGGAAATTGTAAATAACAGTAACCCCGCCTCAGATTACGATGCCTTTAAGCTCAACTGCATTAGCATTTTGGGGCTAGACACAAAAATTTCTGAAGATCAGTTTACAACCACCGGCCAAAACAATCTGGTGAATGACCTTTATGAAGAAGCTTATTCGGCCTATCAGGCTAAGAATAAGCTAATAGCTGAGCGAACACTGCCGTTGATGAAACACATTCAAAAGGAGCGCGGTGCAACCGTAACCAACATTCTCTTACCGTTTACTGACGGAAAGAGACAAATTGGTGTGGCTGTCAATCTGGAGAAGACCATTGAATCGAATAATGCAGAGCTCATTAGAGCCATGGAAAAATCCATTACCCTTGGTGTAATCGACCTTACCTGGAAGGAACACTTAAGGGATATGGACGACCTGAAGCAATCGGTACAAAATGCAGTGTACGAGCAAAAAGATCCACTGTTAATCTATAAGTTCGAGGCCTTTGAGATGTTCAAAGCCTTCCTGACCAAAGTGAACGAAGAGACTATATCATTCCTTACCAAGTCTTTCATTCCGAGCGAAGACCCCAATAGGGTTCAAGAGGCTCGTTCGTCCAGAAGAGAAAACTACAACGAATCCAAAGAAGAGTCGAAAAGTGCGCTGGCCGGAAGACAAGATACGCGCAACCGACCTCCTGCTGAAAAAGTGGCGCCTATAAAGTCTGAAAAGATTTATGGAAGAAACGACAGGGTTTCGGTGCAGTACGCAGACGGTACTGTAAAAAAAGACGTTAAATTCAAGGTAGTAGAGGAAGATATTAAGAACAATAAATGTGTTGTGCTCGATGAATAAGCCATTAAAGAACCTTGCGCTGTGCCTGACTTTGGGCTGGGTGTGTTGGGCTTGTAGCCCACAAACAGTACCACAACAAGCCAGCGTAATTGACTATTCGTACGAAGACGACATCACCAAGTATCGGCCTTTGTTTGAGCCGGAACAAACAAAGGAGAAGGTGAGCAATGAGGTTCAGTCCAATAGCCCCATGCGTGTTTCTTTCGATGTTTCAGACAAATTGAATGCAGTTATCGACAGCATGGTGGCCAGGAATGACAGCCTTGGAGTAATTAGTGGCTATACTGTGCTGGTTTATTCAGGTAACGATGAACTACAGGCAGGTCGAATAAGAAACCGCTTGTTCGATTTGGTGCCGGAACACGAAGCCAGGTTTAGCTACAAGCTTCCCACCTACTTTGTCAAGGTAGGACAGTTCTATCAGCAAATAGAAGCTCAGGCTCTCTACAGAAAGATTAGAAGCTACTATCCTACGGCCTCTATAGTACCCGATAAATTCCCAATAAAGAATGATTGATCAGCAAAAGGTAAAAGCGCTGGCGCAAGCCTTTGCTGCCGAAACGATTGATATTAGGAGACATATTCATGCCAATCCGGAGTTGTCGTACGAAGAATTCGAAACCGCTAAGTATGTAACCTCGCGCCTTCAAGAATGGGGAATAGCCTATAAAGAAGGTGTGGCAGGCACCGGAGTAGTTGGGCTTATCTATGGTAAAAATCCGGAAAAGTGTACAGTGGCCCTTAGAGGCGATATGGATGCTTTGCCAATCACAGAGACTAATGAGGTATCCTATAAGTCTAAGAATGAGGGAATAATGCATGCCTGTGGGCACGATGTCCATACCGCCTGCTTACTTGGGGCTGCCAGAATACTTCAGGAGTTGCGCCATAGCTTTGAAGGTACAGTTAAACTTGTTTTTCAGCCGGGAGAAGAGAAAAACCCTGGTGGCGCTTCTTTAATGATCAAAGAAGGAGTGTTAGAAAACCCAAACCCTCAGGCCATGTTTGGCCAGCATGTGATGCCATTTATACCTACAGGTAAAGTGGGTTTCAGAGAAGGAAAGTACATGGCCAGTGCCGATGAGATTTACCTGACCGTGAAAGGAAAAGGAGGGCACGCGGCTCTTCCGGAGCGTTCAGTAGACCCTATTGTTATTGCTGCACAGATAATTACCGCAATGCAACAAGTGGTTAGCCGAAGTGCAGACCCCAAAACACCCACAGTGCTCACTTTCGGAACCATACATGGAGGCCATGCTCAAAATATTATTCCTGATGAGGTGAAATTATCAGGCACTTTTAGAGCCCTTGATGAGGAATGGAGGTTTAAAGCGCATGAGCTTATTACCAACATTGCTCAGGGTATAGCCACTGGTCTTGGCGGAAGTTGCGATGTTCACATTGATGTAGGCTATCCGTATCTCTGCAACGATGAAGCTACCACTCAACTGGCTCGAAGAGCAGCTGAAGATTATCTGGGAGAAGAAAATGTGGTCGATCTGGATTTATGGCTTGGAGCCGAAGATTTTGCCTACTACAGTCACCAGGTACCATCTTGCTTTTACCGGCTGGGTACGGGCAATGAAGACAAAGGAACTACCAAGGGTGTTCATACCCCCAACTTTAATATCGATGAAGACGCCATTGAAGTTGGAATAGGTCTTATGGCCTGGATTGCCCTTAATCGGTTAAACACCAACGGTTAAGAACCTGAGCAAGAAAACCAAACCAACACTTACTGCCAGACCAAAGAATACTTTACCTAGGTCTTTGCCCAAATCTTTGAGAGTATCGTTAGAAACGGCTCCGTAAGCAAAATACTTGATACCTATTTCTCTACCTGCCAATAAGCCTAAGAATACCCAGGTGGTACTCATTGGAATGTTGTTCAGCTCTTTAAAAAACAGGAGTATCAGCGCATAAGAAAAGTCTATGATGGTGGCCGATCTGATATCCATTGTGTTGGTTTTTGACTTCACAATGCGTTGTATGGCGCCACCTTTGGAATAGAATATATAGGCCAGTAGTACCAGAAAAATACCCAGAGAGAAAATGAGATTGGCCGAAGATACCTGCCGTGGCAGGTACACATATATATTGGCGAAGTCTTGAATAAGCCACTGCGACCACAAAAATCCGGTAGAAAGCCATTGAAGAACCGTCCAAAGTTTAATCTGCTTCTTTGAAGCCGGGTTTTCTATAAAGTGCTTTTCCAGCCTTTTAGCAATGGCCAGGTAAATAAGTATTGCCACGCCAAAAGCTACTAAATAGCCCGACATGGATTTGTATACCATGTCTTCCAGATTCTTAGGGTTAAAGAAGGTAAGAATTAGAAAAGAAGTACTAACCGGTATACCATATCGAGTAATAATGAGCAGTACAATTGGTGGCAAAAGATAAGGCCATCCGAAGTTGACAATATCGGCCGGATTTTTATATACCGGATTACTAAAACTGTGACTATCGGGATCTCCTATTAGACGGCCGTAACTCACATCGCCACCATTAATAAACCAGCCGTAGACCAAAACCACACCTAGAATGGAAGCTGCGAAAATCCATAAAACCCACCACTTTCTGTGTTCATTAGAAGAAAGAAAAGTACCGAGTGTTTGAATTACGTCATTGCCGATTACAGAGTATGCTGACAATACAAAACCAACATACATTACTATTTCGAGCTGGGACATTGTGGAGGGACTTCTGAATTAAATGTTGTTAAGCATTCAAATGAAGCACAAAGCTAAAACTTCTTTTTACATAATCGGAAAACCGAGCCATGTACTATTGGTTGACTGTCAAGGAATTATGACATAATATTTTCATAAGTTCCACAAAATCAATTAGATACACTATTAACAATTTTTTCACTATTCTGCGAATTGTTAACATAGCCTTTACATGACGGGGTCGTTAACCGAGGGCGATTGATCTATTTTTGCAGGATATTTTAGGACAGGTATACGCAGACCAGCCTCAATGAGCCAGGATTTAGAAAAAAATAGCATCAACAAACCCATAGAGTGGGCAAAAACGAGCTTGTTGTTCGTTTTGGCCATTTTATTGTTTTTGCTGGCCATCGATATGGTAGGCGAGTCTGTGACTATGCTAGGTCAGGAAACAGCAAAATCCATTCTTTTAGCAACATCCAACCCGTTTATTGGTCTCTTCATTGGCCTGTTGGCTACTGCACTCATTCAAAGTAGTTCAACAGTTACATCAATGACAGTGGCCGTAGTGGCTTCGGGCTATTTAACTCTCGGTAATGCCATACCCGTGGTTATGGGAGCCAATGTAGGTACCACCTTAACTAGCACCTTGGTTTCTCTGGGGTTCATTACCAAAAGAAATCAGTTTAGGAAGGCCATTTCGGCAGGAACTATTCACGACTTCTTCAATATCATAACCGTGCTGATAGTATTCCCCCTGGAGTACTACTATGGTACACTTAGTTATCTGGCCCAACAGTTAACTGCGTTGGTAGATGAGTCTACTATGGGCTTCGATCTGTTTCAGGGTAGCAAGGGCTTAGGTTTGTCCAGAATAAGCCAGTGGTTGGTAGAAGCACTGCCTCAAAATTTTATTACCCTATTGTTGGCGCTGGCCCTTCTTTTCGCATCCATAAAGTTTCTTTCTACCATTATTTACAAAAGGCTCATTGGTAGCTCCAAAGACCGGATGAGAAAGTACGTTTTCGCCAATCCCTATAAGTCTTTTGGTTGGGGGGTGCTCATTACAGGAGGAGTTCAGTCAAGCTCCATTACCACCTCTTTGATGGTGCCTATGGTAGCCTCGGGAAAAGTGATGCTTCACAATGCTTTTCCTTTTATAATGGGAGCAAATATTGGTACAACTATTACCGCACTTTTGGCAGCATTTAATAAATCGGATGCCGCCATTAGCCTGGCTTTCGTTCATATTTTGTTCAACCTTATAGGTGTGTTGGTGTTTTTGCCATTTCCTGCACTTAGGAATATACCCGTAATGTTGGCCAGCCGCTTTGGTGCTCTAACCCTTGATTCCAGGATTATCGGTTTCTCCTATATTCTCTTTACCTTTTTCCTAATGCCTTTTACCCTTATTTACTTAAACAAAGGGCATGTGACAGAGCGTACCTATTTGTTTGAGAACCTTACGGCCCACGGAGAAAGTAGTCTTACCACCATTAAAGTTCGAAGAGAGGTTGCCGAAAATAAGCTGGACTATTATATATATAAAGGTACCCTGCCGGATGATGGTGTTTTGCCCGATACCATATTTATGATTAGAGAGCGGCACAATAGGTTTGCCACGGTAGATCAGGTATGTACCTATAAAAATGCTACCCTTCAGTTTAATAAGGATCATAAGATTATAAGCCTTAATGATACCTCCACTTATAGGACTGAGAGCCTGAAGCTTGAACATCTCAATTATATTAAAGTACAATTAGGAGATGGGCTAATCGGACATTATTGGTTCGATTTAGATCAGAAGATTGCCGTGAAATCTGAGGTGGTAAAGTCGAATGGTGAGTTGCTGAAATCGTCAAAGTTAATTTCGATACAATAATTAGCCTGCTTCTTTTTATCTTGCCATAAACAAACTAGGCTTGAAAATCTTTGATTTTAATAGACTGTCCGAAACTCTGGGGGCGTATGTTGAAACGCGCATTGAGTTGCTCAAGCTCGATATGAAGGAAGAGTTGGGCAAAGGTATAGCCAAAACTCTTACCTGGGCTTTTGTTCTGCTCTGTGTGCTGGCAGCCATATTCTTTGGCTCCTTAGGCCTTTCTGTATGGATCAACCAGCTTTTAGAAAGTAGTTACACCGGCTTCTTGTTGGTTGGCGCGTTCTATACAGTTTTGGCTTTAACGACTTATACATTACGAGCCAAAATTGAACATAGATTTCTAAGTAAATTCAAGGAAGTTGAAGAGATAGACTCACCAGACGAAAATGAGCAATAAACAAGAGTTAACAGCAAGAAGTAAGGAGTTGAAAGATGCTATCGATGAGCAAATTAACACCTTTAAAGATCGTGTTGAAAAATACGGTAAGGTTGGTCTGTGGATAGGCGGAGGCTTGGTGGCCGTTTATTTATTGTCTAAAATTTTCGATTCGGAAGATGAACAGGAAGAGGCAGAAGTGGAGCCTGAAAGCAGAGAGGTGCTACTGGTAGAGAAGGTACCAAAGTCCAAAGCGCTGGTGCCTGAATCAAAGTCTAATTTTCTTTCTGACACCATAAAGGAACAAGCCATTATTTTTTTATTGGGCTTGGCTGCAGAACAACTTAGATCGTTTTTGAAAAACATTAATGCGAAAGATGCAGAAGAAGATTTTGAATGATATTACCCAGCGTAAAAGCAAGTCTTCTAAAGCATTGGCCGTGCTCATAGATCCAGATGATGTAGTGGAGGAGTCGGCTTTGATACAATGCCTTAATCGCTGCATTGAAAACGCTGTAGACTATATATTCGTAGGAGGTAGCCTGGTAAACTCCAACGATATTCATGAGGTAGTCGGCTTTATTAAGTCTTATACCCAAATTCCATGTGTGTTATTTCCGGGTAACGCCATTCAAATTGCGCCAGAGGCCGATGCAATTCTTTTTTTGTCTCTTATTTCAGGAAGAAACCCCGAGCTGCTAATAGGTCAGCATGTAGTGGCGGCACCCGTACTTAAACGCAGCAATCTCGAAATTATACCAACAGGCTATATGCTCGTTAATTCTGGCAAAGCCACCAGTGCCTCTTACATGAGTAACTCTCAGCCCCTACCGAATGATAAGCCGGGATTGGCGGCCAGTACAGCTCTGGCTGGTGAAATGCTGGGGATGAAGCTTATGTACCTCGATGCCGGAAGCGGAGCAGATGAGCCAATCGATCAAAAAATAATAAGAGCCGTTCGCAACAACGTGTCAGTTCCCGTGATTGTTGGAGGTGGTCTTAACTCAAGGCAAAAGATTAAAAGAGCTTTTGAAGCCGGGGCCGACTTGGTGGTTATAGGCAATGGAGTACAAAAAAACCTCGATCTGATGACCGAGGCTTGTGAAGTTGTTCAGATGTTTAACGAGGCCTTAAACGTTAATTAGGCTCTCTCTTCTACGCATTTTACCTGCAGGTATTCCAAACATCATTTTAAATCTTCTACAGAAATAAGCGGTGTCTTTATAGCCAACTTCTTTACCAATATCTCGAATGCTCTTCTTGGTAGTCCGCAATAGATCTACGGCAGCTTCCATACGTTGGTACTCAATGTAATCTTGAGGGTTAATGCCCGTAAGCATTTTAAAGTACTGACCTACATAGTCTTCCGACACATTGGCAACACGCGCTAAAACTTTATTTGAAAGATCGCCTCCCAGGTTTTCTTTAATGTAGCTGAATATATCGATGAGCCTAGGATCTTTGAAGTACGTACTGTTGGTTACCAATTGCTCAACAAATAAGCGATTGTCTAGTATGTAGCGAATAATTTCTACCACCAAGTATTCCGTATTAACCTTAATGATACGGTTTTTACCGGGTTTCACCGAGTTGTCCTCATTAATGATCAGGCGAATAAGGTCAGCGATAAGGCTTGAGTTCTTGATAGCAAAAGGAGTGATGTTCAATGAAGAAAAGAAATTCACCGAGTCAAAAACTTTTGCCTCAAACATCACCTGGCTAAATCCATCAACATCGTAGTCGTTGATGTCAGATTCAGAAGCATTCTGCAAATACTTCTTTTTGTTAGAAATAAATTCGTCATTGTTGATGGCGGGAGCAGTTGAAGAACCAAACGAAATGTTTAGCGATTTGCCTCCCGGAATAAATAGCATGTCTCCTTCAGACACCTTTTCCTGATCTGGTCCAAAGTAGATATCGCCATTGTTCACAACGATAATTGTGTTTTCTACATCGTAGAAATTGTTAATGGTAACAGCCTTAGCAATTTTGATGTTTCGACTTTTAATGTAACGAACACCCAGCGATTCAATAATCTTGTTGTAGTCTTCCATGGTCTCTTAGTATGAATTAAAAAGCTATAGATTGAGTCTGCTATAAAAATAGGCTGTTATTGAACAATTTCAAAAAAAAATGACCATTGGAAAGAATCGCTATTCCAATGGTCATATTAATTGAATAATTTCAATTATTTAAGTAATTCTCTTGAGATTACGATTTTCTGAATTTCTGAAGTGCCTTCGTATATCTGTGTGATTTTCGCATCTCTCATCAAACGCTCCACATGATATTCCTTTACATAGCCATAACCACCGTGTACCTGAACAGCTTCTACTGTCACATCCATAGCTACTTTAGAAGCATATAACTTGGCCATGGCACTTGCCTTGGCAAAGTCTTTTTTCTGATCTTTGAGATGGGCTGCTTTTAAGCAAAGCAAACGTGCGGCCTCAATTTCAGTGGCCATGTCGGCCAGCTTAAACTGAATGGCCTGGTGTTGACTAATGGGTTTGCCAAAAGCTTTGCGTTCTTTTGAGTAGGCCAGGGCCAATTCATAAGCACCGGAAGCAATACCAAGGGCTTGTGAGGCAATGCCTATTCTACCTCCATTGAGTGTAGACATGGCAAACTTAAACCCAAAGCCATCTTCTCCAATTCTGTTTTCCTTGGGTACTTTTACATCTGTAAACATAAGTGAGTGCGTGTCAGACCCTCTAATGCCCAGTTTGTCCTCTTTTTTGCCGACCACGAAACCTTCCATTCCTTTTTCAACGATTAAGCAGTTGATTCCTTTGTGGCCCTTTTCTCTATCTGTTTGAGCAATTACAAGGTAGATAGAAGCAGAGTTTCCATTGGTAATCCAGTTTTTGGTACCATTCAGCAGGTAGTAATCTCCTTTATCTTCTGCGGTAGTTCTCTGAGAGGTTGCGTCTGAGCCGGCTTCGGGTTCGGAAAGACAGAAGGCACCAATCTTTTCTCCGGAAGCTAAGGGCTTCAGATACTTTTGTTTTTGTTCTTCTGTACCAAACTTTTCTAAACCCCAACAAACAAGGCTGTTGTTTACAGACATGCAAACGCTGGCAGAGGCATCTATTTTTGAAATTTCTTCCATGGCAAGCACGTAAGAAATGGTGTCCATGCCACCCCCGCCATATTTTGGGTCAACCATCATTCCCATAAAGCCGAGCTCGCCCATTTTCTTTACTTGCTCGGCTGGGAATTGTTGTTTTTCATCTCGTTCGATTACCCCAGGAAGTAACTCATTCTGAGCAAATTCTCTGGCGGCATCTCTTACTGCTAAGTGTTCTTCTGTTAATTCGAAATTCATAGGTAATGCCTTAACTAACGTTTGTTAGGCAAAGTTATATAAATGTCTAATATATGCTAGTCTCTACCCAAGAATAGGCTTACGTAGTAAAGCAACATAGCCAGAGAGCTCAGCGCGGCTACCACGTAGGTTCTGGCTGCTGCATTGAGCGCGTCTTCAGCCATGCCGTGTTCCTGACCGGTAGTAATATTCCGCTCTTCTACCCAGGCCAAGGCCCTTTTTGTGGCATCATATTCTACAGGTAAGGTAATGAAGGCGAAAAGCGTAAAGATGGTATATGCCCCAATAATAATAGGCAAAGCAGCATCAAACGTAATAATATTAGGTAGCATGAACGAACCGAATATGAGAGCAAAGAAAAGAAAGTTTATTACCCTACCACTTGCGTTTTGAAGCGGAACAAGAGCAGATCTCATTTCTAATGGTCTGTAAGCGGTTGCATGCTGAATGGCATGACCACACTCGTGAGCTGCTACTGCCGCGGCCATAACGGAGCGGCCACTATACACTTCAGGGCTTAGGTTTACGGTTTTGTCTACCGGGTTGTAATGGTCTGTAAGCTTTCCTTGTACAGAAACTACGCTCACATCGTGAATATTATTATCTCGTAGCATCAGTTCGGCTACTTCTTTACCAGAAAGGCCAATTTGAAGGCCAACCTTGGAATACTTGTTAAACTTTCGCTTAAGAGATTGCTGAACCACCAGGCTCACAATCATAATTGCAATAATCAGGATCCAATAAAGTGCCATATTATTTGTCTTTTATTTTTTCAATAATGTTAGTGGTAGAATAGCCGCTGACCAAATCGATGGTTTCAACTTTTCCACCATGCTTTAAAACGATATCTGCACCTACAATAGTTTCAATAGAGTAGTCGCTTCCTTTCACTAATATATCTGGTATCAGTTGCTCAATCAGTTGTTTTGGTGTGTCTTCTGAGAAAACCGTTACGCCATCGACAAACGACAGGGCTGCCAACATGCGTGAGCGTGCATTTTCCGGGTTAACAGGTCTGTTTTCGCCCTTGAGTTTTCTCACTGAGTTGTCTGCATTCAGGCCTACTACCAACCGATCGCCCAATTGCCTGGCTTTTTCAAGATAGTCGATATGGCCGAGGTGCAGAATATCAAAGCAGCCATTGGTAAAAACTACCTTCAGGCCTTGGTTTTGCCATTCTAAAACCTGAGCCTTCATTGCATCCTGCGATCTAATTTTCTCAGAGGTACTCACTTTGCTTGATGTTTTTTACTCCTCACATTTACCAATATAAGGCTTGCTGAACCCACCACTAGAACGGTTAGAAGCTGCGAGGTATGCATGATAGTGGCAAATATTATTCCGTCCTTCTGCTCTATGCCATAAAGTACCAATACGCCTGCCACAAACGAATGAAATGCGCCAATTCCGTTAGGAGCAGGCGATGCCATGCCAAAACTACCCATAACAAGTATGGAAAGACCTGCCAAAATGCCAAGTTCTTTGGTGAGTGGCGACCCAAAAGTAATTACATAGAGCATTAAAAAATAGAGCACCCATATTCCAATGGTGGCCAACCAAAAGTTTAGTGGATTTTTAAGGTGTTTGAGACTTAAGATACCCTCCCAAAGCCCTTTAATAAAAGCTTTAACCTTGATCATCAGAGCTAGTTTTTCGCCCCAACGGCTGTAAAAAAGTATATACAGAGAAGAAATTCCGCCTAAACACAGGAGAGCAAGTATCCACCAGTTGGCTGTCAGGCTCAGCTTCAGGCTATTCAGTCCTTCATGGAAATAGTTTTCCAGCAAGTTGTATTGAAAAAGAAAAGTAAAGAGGGTTAATATCAGTAACATGAACAGGTCTATTACCCGTTCGGTAACTACCGTGCCCAATGCGGTGGACACCGGCACGCGGTCGGTACGATGAAGAACACCACAGCGGGTAACCTCTCCGAGTCGGGGGAAAACAGAGTTGGCCAGGTAGCCAATCATAACCGCAAAATAACTGTTAATGAGACTTGTAGGGTGTTCTGTGCTATCGAGCATTCCTTTCCAGCGCCAGGCCCTTAAAAAATGACTGACAACAGATAGCAAGATACTTAGGCCAATCCACCAGAAATTGAATTCCTGAAGGGCTAGTTTAAAGTCGGTAAGGTTTATTTGGCGAAAAAGATACCAAAAGATTACCCCTGTGAGGAGTAGAATGATAACATACCTAACCAGCTCTTTTGAACTTACTTTCAACCGTATTAATTAAGGCTATTGTTTTGGTCTGGAAATATAACTGTTGGCCGGTGATTTTTGGCTTCTTCTTTATCCATTATTCCGTATGAGATAATAATGATTATATCTCCTACCTGTACTTTTCGGGCTGCGGGGCCATTTAAGCATACGGTTCCGCTGTTTCTTTCCCCTTTAATCACATAGGTTTCAAATCGCTCACCGTTATTAACATTTACAATCTGAACCTTTTCATTTTCAATAAGGTCGGCAGCTTCCATTAGGGCTTCGTCCAACGTTATGCTACCCACATAGTGCAACTCTGCCTGAGTAACTTTTGCCCGATGTATTTTAGATTTAAAAACTTCTATCTGCATTTCTTCTCCCCCAAAGCGAGCGCAAAGCTAAGAAATTAACAGTAAGTTGTCTATTAGTCTAACTCCTCCAATTTCTGCAGCAATGCACAGCGCGGTGCTTTGTTTATTTTCTACCTTTTTTAAAGGTTTAAAATCAGCGGTGCTAACCACCTCAAAATACTCGAGTTGTAAACGCCCGGAACTTGCAATTAGTTCTTTGACCTCTTTTTTGGCTTGTTCAATACTATGTTCCTGAAGTAGTAACTGCTGAGCCTTTTGCAGGGCCTGATACAACAGACAGGCTTCTTGCCGGTCTGAACTTGCAAGACGCTCGTTTCTGGATGACATGGCCAACCCTCCCGGCTCTCTTTTGGTGGGTACCATAAACAGATGAACTGGAAAATTAAATTCGCTGATCAGTTTTTGAATAACGAAGTACTGTTGGAGGTCTTTTTGACCAAAAAATGCCTTTTGAGGCTGAACAATGTTAAAAAGCTTGGAAACCACCAGTCCTACACCATCAAAGTGGCCGGGTCTGAACTTGCCTTCTAACTCATTGGCAATGCTGCCAAGCTTAAGGGTCACCTCTGAGCTTTGCGGATACATCTCGTCAGTAGAAGGTGTAAATACGTAGTCACATCCGGCTTCCTCTAACTTGCGAAGGTCGGCTTCCAGAGTTCTTGGGTAGAGGGTCAGGTCTTCGCGGTTGTTAAATTGAGTGGGGTTCACGAATATGGAGGCAACAGTGATGTCTGTTGCCGACTTTGCTTGCTCTATGAGGCTTATGTGGCCGGCATGTAGGGCTCCCATTGTAGGTACAAATCCAATGCTGAATTTGCCTCTTAGAGGTTCAAGAGATTTTCGCAGACTTTTTACGGTAGAACAAACTTTCATGAGCGATTAACCAATATTAACGCGACTTTCAATCATGATTCAAAGCCTTTTTCGTTGATTTGAAGGAATTTTGACCAAAAATCCGTACTTTTGTGCTTCTTTTTAGCAAAGAGGTTTCATTAAATTTCCATTAAATATGTCAAAATTAAGGATTCTTTACGTAGCGAGTGAGATCAACCCTTTTCTCCAAACTTCGGCTGTTGCAGACTTTGTGCGCAAATTACCACAGGCCATGCAAGAGCGAGGTATGGAAATCAGGATTTTGGTTCCGCGCTTCGGTCTCATAAATGAGAGAAAGAACAGACTCCATGAAGTGGTTAGGTTGTCTGGCATTAACATTGCCGTTGGTGATGAGGAGAAGCCCCTGGTAATAAAGGTTGCTTCAATTCCTAATGCGAAACTTCAGGTTTACTTTATTGACAACGAAGATTATTTCCATAGAAAGTCTGTCTTCTTCGATAAGAACGACAACTTCTACAAGGATAATGACGAGAGAGCGATTTTCTTCTGTAAAGGAGTGCTTGAGACAGTAAAAAAACTGGGTTGGACCCCTGACATTGTGCATTGCAATGATTGGATGACCAGCCTAATTCCGCTGTACTTAAAAACTACTTACAAGAACGATCCGCTCTTCCAGGATACGAAAACGGTATTTACCATTTACAATAATTCTTTTGCTCATCAGTTTGACGAAGACTTGTTGGATAAGGTGAAGATGATGGACATCTCCGACAGTATGCTCGAAAACCTAAAGTCGGCCGACTTTGCAGGCTTTATTAAAACCGGGGCACAATATGCCGATGCGGTTATTAAAGCAGAAGAAGAGGTGAGCGAAAGTCTTAATCAACTGCTCGAGGAGATCGAAAAACAGAAAACAGTTAACACCATAGAGAAGGACGATAACTTCTTAGATTCGTACTACAACTTATATAATGAACTTGTTGGCTAAGATTAAAAGTTGCGGGGCTCTGCTTTTGGGCCTCGCAATTTTATATTCTTGTGAGGAGAAGGGAGATTTTGGATTAGCAACAGACGATGTTGCCCCGGTAGAATTTAATACTACCAATGTGGCTATCGAAAGTTCGCTGGTTCAGCTGGACTCAGTAATAACGGCATATCAGGGCCGTTTTTTAGTAGGTAGCCTAAACAACACCTTGTTGGGCAACTATACGGCTACAGGATTTTTGGCCATTAATGGCAGAACAGGGAATATTCCTAGTTTTGACGATGATGCCAAGTACGATTCTGTAAGAATTGAGTTCAAGATCAACTACATGCACGATACCTCATCGACCAACAGAGATCTAGATCTTGAGCTTTTCGACATTACAGAAGAGTTTGAAGACACACTTTACATAGCCTCTAATAGCTTGGAGTATAGTAACCGATTGTTGGCATCGGGTAGTTTTGTTATTGAGGACACTGACTCGGTCTATGCCATGTTGGGTGACGATGCTTGGGGTAATGAACTTTTTAATGGCTTAAAGAACGGAAGCTCAAATTTTGAGAATCAGGAGAACTTTAGCCAGTATTTGCCTGGTATAGCGTTTAGAGCTGCGGCAGACCAAGGCAATGTATTTGGTTTCACGCCAGGGGTAGACTTTAGAATTAGAGTTTATTATAACGAGCCTAATGCTGACAACACAGATGTGGTGAGCAGGTACTTCGAAATGAACGGCTTTAATATGCCCTACTTTTTTAACGTGGCTTACGATAGAAGTGCTACGGAATTTGGTGTGGTAGATCAGACCAATACAGAGTACTCGGGTACAAATAGCCTTGCGGTCCATTCAGGCTCCGGACTGGTTACAAAGCTTAATTTGAATCAATTGGTGTCTTTTAGCGAAATGGTTCAAGGAGCTATAATTA
Organism: Roseivirga sp. UBA1976; assembly: GCF_002336325.1. Lineage (NCBI taxonomy): Bacteria > Pseudomonadati > Bacteroidota > Cytophagia > Cytophagales > Roseivirgaceae > Roseivirga > Roseivirga sp. UBA1976. Next base: position 18,400 of record NZ_DDDQ01000039.1, read on the forward strand.
ACTCGGCTCACATAGAAATTGGGCCTATAGAAGAACCCTCCAACTTGCAAACACTGCCCAATTCGCTATTGCTCTATTTAACCGATGAGCGTAATACCAGGATTAGAGACGGGTCATCCTACCGCTCTATCCAGCAAGATGGTTCGAGTCAGCTCATTAGTAATTTCCCTGTGTTGCTTCGATACAATAAGGAAACAAAAAAGTACTCTGCCTCTATTACATCGTTTGTTAAAGTCTATTATCAAGACGACTACCGAAGGGATGAATACTTCCTTTACCCTTCAGACATGAACTCTACACTGAGGGGTTTTACTTTTAACAAGGACAACCTGAGCATCAAGATTTTCTATTCTGAGTTGAGGTAAGCCCTCGATTTTTATTACTTTTCAAAAAAAATCTCATGTGCGGAATTGTTGGATATATAGGTCATAGAGAAGCCTATCCTGTTATTATTAAGGGGCTTCAGAGATTAGAATACAGAGGATATGACAGTGCAGGGGTTGCCCTTTTAGATGGCGACCTTAATGTATATAAGAAACAAGGTAAAGTAGCTACTCTACATGATTTTGCTAAGGATAAGCCTCTTGGGGCTAAAGTAGGTATTGGGCATACCCGATGGGCTACTCATGGGGCTCCGAGCGATCATAATGCACACCCACATGTTTCTAACAGTGGAAAGCTGGTGATGATTCATAACGGTATTATTGAAAACTATGCCGCAATCAAAACTGAACTTACCAAAAAAGGCTACACTTTTAAAAGTGAAACCGACTCCGAAGTTTTTATAAACTTTATAGAAGACATCTATCAAAATACACAGGTAGATTTGGCCGAAGCGGTGAGACTCGCTTTGACTAAAGTAATTGGTGCCTACGCTATTGTAATACTTTCTACAGAAAATCCTGACCTGGTGATAGCTGCCAGAAAGGGGAGCCCGTTGGTGGTAGGTTTAGGTAAAAATGAATTCTTCCTTGCTTCTGATGCAACGCCTATAATTGAGTACACAAATGAAGTAGTTTATCTGGATGATCAGGAAATAGCCATTATTGAAAACAACAACCTTACTATAAAAAATATTGAGGATGTTGAAATGAAGCCCTATATCCAAAAAATAGATATGGAGCTTGAGGCTATAGAGAAAGGCGGATATGAGCACTTCATGCTAAAAGAAATTTTTGAGCAGCCTAGATCTATTGGTGACTGTTTAAGGGGAAGACTAAATGCCAACGAAGGTCATCTTCACCTGGGAGGTATTCAAGATTATATCAATAAAATCACTAATGCCGATCGCATTCTGATTATTGCTTGTGGTACCTCTTGGCATGCCGGTTTGGTGGCCGAGTATATTTTCGAGGAATTTTGTAGAATACCTGTAGAGGTAGAATATGCCTCAGAGTTTAGGTATAGAAATCCTGTGGTGGGTGAAAAAGATGTGGTTATTGCTATATCTCAGTCTGGTGAAACTGCCGACACTTTGGCGGCAATTGAACTGGCCAAGAGTAAAGGAGCTACCATTCTGGGAGTTTGCAATGTTGTTGGAAGTTCAATTCCAAGAGCTACACATGCCGGAAGCTATACACATGCAGGTCCGGAAATAGGTGTAGCAAGTACCAAAGCATTTACGGCCCAAATCTCTGTGCTTGCCATGATGGCTTTAATGATTGCGCACAAAAAAGGGGCTATTAAAGAAAGCGTTTACAGAAACTTATTGCTGGAGCTCGATGCTATACCTGATAAGGTAGCTAAATGCCTTGATCTTAACCCACAGATTGAAATAATTTCAGAGAAATTTAAGAACGCCACCAACTTCTTATACTTGGGTAGAGGCTATAATTTCCCGGTGGCTCTGGAAGGGGCGTTGAAGCTCAAAGAAATTTCATACATACACGCAGAAGGGTACCCGGCTGCTGAAATGAAACACGGACCTATTGCGCTTATTGATGAAAATATGCCGGTGGTGTTTATTGCGACCAAAGATGGCTCATACGAAAAAATTGTTTCTAACATTCAGGAAGTAAAAGCCAGAAAGGGGCAGGTTATTGCTGTGGTTACCGAAGGAGATACAGAGATAGGATCAATGGCCGATCACATCATTGAGGTGCCGGCTGCTCATGAAGCGCTTATGCCTCTAATTTCTGTAGTGCCACTACAGCTGCTAAGCTATCACATAGCTGTAATGAGAGGCTGTAATGTAGATCAGCCCAGAAATCTGGCCAAGTCGGTAACAGTAGAATAACTAACTTAAGAGATATTCACGTTTGAGGAGAGGGCATATTTTGTACCTCTCTTCTTTTGTGTCTTCATAAATAGCTTCCAGCACCTCATACACATGGTTTATACCCATGCGTTTCACCCATTCAAAAGGGCCATAAGGGTAGTTTGTTCCGAGCTTCATCCCTTGGTCTATATCTTCTCTAGAGGCAGTCCCTTCCTGTACGGTATAAAAAGCTTCGTTTATGATCATACAGACTACCCTTGGGGTAACCATCCCTACTCTGTCTTCTACTATCTCATAGTCGGTATGTAAGGCTTCGCACAGTTCCTCTAACTTTGGACGATTATCAAGAAACGAAACCTCTAAAATCGATCGGTTAATAAAGGTTGGAAGCCCATTGAAACCAAAAAGATTGCATTTTACTTCTTCTTGAAAATAGGCCATTTCAGCAAGGCTAATCTTAGGACTATTCACAAACAAATTGAGTCCCTCCATGCCAGCATATACTTCAAAGTTCTCTGGTTCCTGATCCAGTGAAAAATCGAATATTATGTCCGAGGCACTGATTAATTCATGCGATGGTAGTGTTTCGCTCAGGGTTATTTGGTGTTCATTGCCAAACTTTTCATTGAACTCGGCAAATTCAGAGGGTTGGCCTACGACAAGAAGTTTCATAAATAACTAATTTGGCACAAAACTATTGATTCTCTAAAACTAAACGAATATGTCTAAAAAGATCATTATTAGCGATCAGGCTCCTGCACCAATTGGCCCTTATAGTCAGGCTGTAAAAGCAGGTAACATGCTTTTTGTTTCAGGTCAAATTCCTTTCGATCAGGTAACCGGAGAAATGATAAACGAAAATATTACCGAAGAAACCCATCAGGTGATGAAAAATATTGAAGCCATTCTTTCACAAGCAGGCATGACATTTAAAAACGTTGTAAAGTGCAGCATCTTCATTAAAGATATGAACCAGTTTGCGACTATAAACGAAGCTTACGGGCAGTATTTTAAGGCCGATCCTCCGGCACGCGAAACTGTAGAAGTGGCCAGGTTGCCTAAAGATGTTAATGTAGAAATCTCCTGCATTGCCGTAGACCTTTAGGCTTTAAAAGGTTGTTGGCCAAAGACTTTATATATTTGCGGCCTAATTGAAGAATAGATCATGAGTGTAAGAGTACGTTTTGCCCCTAGTCCAACCGGGGCACTACATATTGGTGGAGTAAGGACAGCTTTGTACAATTACCTTTTTGCTAAAAAGCATAAAGGAACTTTTATTCTGAGAATAGAAGATACTGACCAAACCCGCTTTGTACCGGGAGCAGAGGCCTACATCGAAGAATCGCTGAAATGGGCCGGTATTGTGCCCGATGAAGGTGTAAGCTATGGTGGTAGTTTTGGCCCCTACCGTCAGTCGGAGCGAAAAGAGACCTATCTAAGTTTTGCTCAGAGACTGGTGCAAGAAGGTAAAGCCTACTATGCCTTTGATACACCAGAGGAGTTGGATGCCATGCGCGAACGCCTAAAAGAAGCTCGCGTAGCCAACCCTCAGTACAATGCTGTAACTCGCATGCAAATGACCAATTCGCTTACACTCAGCGAAGAAGAAACGCAAGCCAGAATTGATGCAGGTGAGCCATATGTAATACGGGTAAAGCTGCCGAGAAATGAAGATGTTCGTTTCAAAGACATAGTGCGTGGTTGGGTAGTGGTTAACACAGCAACTTTAGATGATAAAGTGTTGCTGAAGTCTGATGGCATGCCAACCTATCACTTGGCTAACATTGTCGATGATCACCTAATGGAAATCTCACATGTTATCCGTGGAGAAGAGTGGCTACCTTCTGCTCCATTGCACATTATGCTCTATCAGTACTTTGGCTGGCAGGCTCCGGAATTTGCCCATTTACCGTTGTTGCTAAAGCCTGATGGGAATGGCAAGTTGAGTAAAAGAGCTGCCGATCAGTTAGGTTTCCCTATTTTTCCGCTCAACTGGCAAGACCCCGATACCGGAGAACTTTCTGTGGGCTTTAGAGAAGCGGGCTATCTTCCCGATGCGTTTATCAATTTCCTGGCCCTTTTGGGTTGGAATCCGGGTGGAGAGAAAGAATTGTTCAGCATGAATGATCTGATTGATGCCTTTAGCCTTGAGAAAATTAATAAGGCCGGGGCAAAGTTCGATATCGAAAAGGCCAAGTGGTTCAACCAACAGTACCTTAAGTTTATGGATGAGAATGATCTTACGGCCCGGTTTCTTGAACTGCTAGATCGAGAAGTTGAGCCCGACAGAGCAAAAGCAATTGCGGTATCTCTTAAAGAAAGAGTTACCTTCATTCAAGAAATGCCTGAAGCAGGTCGTTTTTACTTTGAAGCCCCTAACACTTACGATGAAAAGGTGGCCCGTAAAAAGTGGAGTAATGAAGCTGCCGAAAAGTTGACCGAGTATGTGCAAGCACTCAAGGAGGAACAGACATTAGATGCCGGGGTGGCCAAGGAAACGCTTCAGAAAATACTGGAGAAAGACGGAACACCCATTGGTAAAGTAATGCCTGCGTTGCGATTGGCTCTTACCGGACAGGCCGGAGGCCCTGATTTAATGGAAATAGTGGCATTGCTCGGAGCCGATGAGGTGTCAGAGCGTATAAAAAAGGCAGCCGATGTATTGAAATAGAACTAGAGTTATGGCTAAAAAGAAACAACAAGATAAGCCCAAAGTAGCCAAAGAGCTGGAAGGGTTAGAACTAAACATCGATTCGTTTGGCGAAATACAGAAAAGTCTGCCAATTGATAAAATCAATGAGTTTCTGAATAAGAAGGTAGACGATAAAAAATTACGAGACAGGGATGACCTGGACGAAATTAAAGGGAAAAGTGATGAAGAGGAATAGCCTGCGCTATTCCTCTTTTTATTTTAGCTCTCTAACATAAAGGGTGTCATTGTTTACTCCATGAACAACTACCTTTCTGTCGCCAATTTCCAAGAGCACAGCATTCTTAATGTCGCCTAATGCCCGGTATTCACTGTTGCTGACTAGCTCGAATTCCTTTAGGTTATCATTATATCGTATTTCGAAACCTCTACTGGCATCGTATTGCCCTACTGTTACTTCAGTGGAGTAATTGTTTCCACTCAAATAGTATCGATTATCCTTCTTGATTATTTTTTGAAGTGGAGCTATTTGAGTGGCCAAAGGAAGCTCTACGGAGCGGAAACCCTTGCCATTGCCCATAAAAGCAGTGTGCTTAAAAGTATATACATGACGCGTGTAGGCGTCAGATCGCAGATTTTCAGGTACAATCTCATTGAAATTGGCCTGAGCAAAAGGTTCATGTTTAAGGAAGCGCTTTTTAAAGGAAACCACCTGAGCCTCCAGCGTACTTTTGGAGTGCAAGAGATGCTGCTCACCGTTAATGTAGCAACTCATAATAGCGTCAATCATTCCATTGCGATCGTAGTCTTTGGCATAGACACTCAAGGGTTCGTTGGGCGATACCTGATATTTAGTGTTAAGCCCCAGATTTCCGGCTAGTATGTCAGGGTAGCCATTACCATCAACATCATCTACCCAAACGGTATTCCACCAACCGGTGGATTTTTCTAATCCGTATGTACTGGTTTTGTTGGAGAACTCTCCGTTTTCTTGCTCAAAAATAGTCACAGGCATAAACTCGCCTACCAGGACTAAATCATGCGTCCCGTTTCCGTCAATATCGGCCCATTGAGCATCTCTTACCATGCCAATGTTTCTGAGCTCGGGAGCCAGGCTATCGGTTACATCAAAAAACCTTCCTTTTTCATTTCTAAGCAGGTATGAGGTTCCGGGAAGCGGGTATTCCCTTGGGCTGAGGGCTCCACCCACAAACAGATCAAGATCTCCATCATTGTCAAAGTCCGCAGCTCTGACCACAGACGAGCTCGTAAGCATAGATGGTAAATTGTTGGATAAACTAAAGTTACCTTTGCCATCATTGAGGTAGAGCCGGTCTTGGTATACAGGGCTATTTTTATTGAATTCATTGCTTCCGGAGCAAACATATAAGTCCAAATCTCCATCGCCATCGGCATCAAAAAACAGGGCGTCCGTATCTTCAGACGGTTGGCCAAGGGCAAGTTCTTTTGTTACGAATCGGCCATTGTTTTGGATGAACAAATAGTTGGGGAGATTAGACGAGCCACCAATAAACAGATCATCCAGTCCATCTCCATTTACATCGCCCACAGCCATGGCAGGCCCTTGCTGAGAGAGCCTATGGGGTAGTAGGGGTTCATAGTAAAAGTCTACATAGTCATTTTCTTTGGCTATATGTCCAAGTCCAAACTCCAAAGCCTGGTTGCCTGTTGTTAGCTGTATTGCCTTTGGGACGTCACCAGCTTTGGCTTGGGTAATATCGAACGTTGCAGTGCTGTTTGTTTCTACTTCTCGGCTTTCTTTAAGCCCATTGGGCCACGTTACTTCTATAGTAACTGGAGCTGTGTTTTTTCCAAGACCAAAATGAATGATTGGGCTTAGAGTAGAAAGGTAACCTCTTGTTTTAGACTGATAATGAGATTGTTGCACATTGCTTTGCCGAATCACTATTTTGGCACCAATGCCCTCAGGGTTTTTCTCTGTGCCTTCCAGTTTTACCTTCACGTAGTTTGGTTTTTCCGGGGTATCATTTAAGGTGTTCTTATAGATGTGAGCCACGTCATCTATGTTAGATATAGCTAAGTCAAGGTCTCCATCATTGTCCAGGTCGGCATAGATCATACCATTGGACCAGGTTGGTGCGCTCAGCCCCCATGTATCGGTAGCTTTGGTAAAGGTGAGGTCTCCGTTATAAGCATAGGCATAATTGGGCAGCTTTATGTCGTTGGTTTTTTGCACAATGGCTAGAGCTACTTCGTCCGGGTCGTTGCCTTTTTCCTTGGCCAACTCCAGTTGTTCTCGAACATAGTTCCTGAAATCAAAATCAGTTACATTTCTTCTAAAACCATTGGTTATAATCAGATCCTTCTGTCCGTTGGCATCATAGTCGGCAAACACCGGAGCCCAGCTCCAGTCGGTTTCATGAATTCCGGCAAACTGACCAATTTCGGCAAAGCCCGTTTCTGCTTTGTTAAGTTGGAGTGTATTGCGCATAAACTGAGGAGTATAGCCCTCTTTAATGGAAAGGTTAAAAAAATCGAAGGCCATAGGGCCAAGAATCTTCTTCTGCCGGTAATTGTCTTCGGGCATCATGTCCACCTGAACTATATCGGGTAGCAGGTCATTGTTAAAGTCTTGTACATCGACCCCCATTCCAAACTGGCTAGTGTGTTTCAGATAGTCTTTGGCACGGTCAGTAAAGGTGCCGTCACCATTGTTAATGTACACTATGTCATCGAACAAAAAGTCATTACTCACATAGATATCAGGGTAAAGGTCATTGTTAAAATCATTGATGGCTAATCCCAGGCCATAACCTTCAACCAGTATTCCGGCCTCCAGTGTTACGTCTGTAAACCGGCCGTTGCCATCGTTGCGAAACAACTTATCATTAGAAAGTGAGCTGCCATCAACAATTTTTTTGTTTACCAGCTTTAGATCGGTGCCTTCATTGTTGCCATAAGTGAGAAGATACATGTCCAAATCACCATCCAGATCATAGTCGAAGAAGGCGCTGTGAGTAGAATAACCATCGTCTGCTAGCCCATACTCTTCGGCTTTTTCTACAAAGGTTAGGTCTCCCTGATTTATGTAGAGGAGGTTTTTGCGCTTGGACTTGTTCGGTCCGGAGACAGCAATATACAGGTCTTGAAAGCCATCTTCGTTGATGTCTACCACCGAAACTCCATTGCACCATACATTGGTTGTCAGTCCCGCGGCTTCCGTTATATCTTCAAACTCAAAATTACCCTTATTGAGATACAACTTGCTCGAAACCATGTTGCCAGTAAAGAACAGATCTTCCAAACCGTCATTGTTGAAATCGCCAACGGCCACACCCCCTCCATTATAAATCGGGGCAAAGTTCATCAGGTTTATCTCTTTGGACTCCTGCATTACATTGTTGAAGTTGATGCCTGTTTCATTCGCGGGTAAAAGCTCAAACAATGTGGGTTGCTCTTTTTCGAACTGCCGGCCACAAGAAACCAGCAATATAAGGAGCAGAATGGGTGCGTTACATTTCAAAAAATGCAGTCTCATAAATACCTATTTAGCAGTAGATTAAACAAAGGTTCTAAATTGGTTCAATATTGCCAAGAGTAATTAAATCAGTGGTTGGCCAAGGGTTAAACCTAGTGGTCTTTTTCGTTCATTTCAGTAACCACTCGCCAAATTGTGCCTAAAAGCATTAGGGAAAAGCCAACGATAAACATGCCCGACCTGTAATTGGAAGCCACCGGTGAGAGGTGCCTGCTTACTATTCCTAAAAGAACAATGAAGAGGCCGCTGAAGGCTACGTACGTAAATAGTTTTTGCTTCAAAATGGATTGATTATACGAGGAAAGAGGGCCGGAACCTTTTCCTTGTATTGTTCATATTGGTGGCCATAAGCTTCGGTCAGCTTTTTTTCTTCCCACCGAATTCCGAAAGGAAGGTAAATAATAAGTGCCACCAGAACAACCAAACTACTGAACAAAGGATTGAACAAGACATAGCCAATAGCTATTAGGAGGCTCCCCAGATAGAGTGGGTGGCGTACTTTGCTTTGTATGCCTGTTGTTACCAGCTGCGAATACTCACTTTTTTTAAGGCCAATAAATTCACGAAAACTATATGCTCTAAAAGCTCTTTTTATAATAAAGAGTCCGGTTGCTGCGAGCATCAGACCCAAGTAGTTGCTTACTGCACCGGGGGCAAACATGAGCATTGTATAAATCATGGCACTTATGAACAACAGTATGATAAAAAGAACCGTACTGATAAAAGTGTAAAGAAGCCGGTAGGTTCTGTTGCCTAATTTTGTAAGCTGCTTTACCCGCTTAGAGGCCAGGGCACTGTGCATTCCATAATACCCAAGCCAAAGTAGCAATAATGTCAGGTGCTCCATCCACATGGGGCAATGATAAGTATATTTTTTATGTTTATGCGGAATGAATAGGATTGACAGACTAACGGCTATTCTCATACAGTTGCAGAGCAAGAAGCTCATTACGGCACAAGAAATAGCCGATAGGTTCGAGATTAGCCTGCGCACGGTTTACAGAGATGTGCGGGCCTTAGAAGAGGCCGGTGTGCCTATTGGGGCAGAGGCAGGCAAAGGCTATTTTATTATGGATGGCTATCACTTGCCTCCCGTTATGTTTTCTACAGAAGAAGCCAATGCTCTGGTTTTGGGAGCAAAATTAATCGAAGGTCAAACCGATTTGTCTATAAAGCAGCACTTTTCAGAAGCTATGCTCAAAATAAAATCGGTGTTGAAAAGTGGTCAGAAGGAAGAACTTACCCGGCTGGAAGAACAGATTAGGGTCAACCAGAGTCCTTCCATAACCGATGAATCGTTTCCTAACAACTTCATGGCTACAATTCAAAAAGCCCTCACCAGAAAACAGTTGCTCAGATTTAAGTACTATTCCAATTACAATGGAGCCATGAGCGAACGCGAGGTAGAGCCTATGGGGCTTGTGTTTTACGGTAACAGCTGGCACCTTTTGGCCTATTGCAGAATAAGAGAAGCCCCCAGAGATTTTCGGGTCGATCGGTTGGTGAAACTTGAAGTCCTGCCCGATAGTTTTGAACCGAGAGCTCCACTCAGCGAGTTTCTCAATCAACTCATGCATGGTACAGAGTTGGATGAAGTAGTCATTCAGGTTCAGAGAAAGATAGCCAGGTACATTGTCAACCAAAAATTCTATCAAGGCTTTGTGAGCGAAGAGGACAAAGGAGACTGGCTTGAAATGAAATTTTTGGTACCATCGCTCGATTTCTTTTCCCGGTGGTTGGTCTCGTTGGGCGATGCCGTGCGTATCATTAGCCCAAATAAGCTATTGCTCATTATGCAAGAAAGAGCAAGAGAGCTACAGGCCAACTACTCTGCCTAAACCGAAGTAAATTCTTTCTGATTTTATATTTTTCTTAACCCTACTGACATAAGGCTGTCACTGGTGCGGACTTACTTGCTCAAAAAACACAAAATGAGCAAAGAACACATCAAGGAGATAGTCATCTATCGCATTAAGCCCCAAAGATCAAAAGATTTTATGGAGAAAGGCCTGCCCGAGCTTAGGCAAATAGCCAAGGGCTTTACGGGAATGGTTAGCCACACAACCCACCAATGTGTTGGACAACCTGAGTTGTTCATCGATGTGGTGGAGTGGGAGTCTTTACACTATGCAGAAGAAGCCGCCAAACAAATGGATGCAAAAATGAAGGCGGGAGAGGCTCCGAACATGATCGATACCTACGAGAAAACCGAATTTTTCAATCACTTTAAAATCATCCATTAATGTTAGTTTCAGAGAAAATCAATTTGGCCAAAACCTATCCTGAGTATTATACGGCCAATCAAAAGCCCAAAATTGTCAACTTAGAACCATACCATTATCTCAGTATTCAGGGGCAATCGGCCCCCGAGTCCCCAATATTTTTAGATGCAATGGGACAGTTATACAGCCTAGCCTATCGGGTCAAGTCAATCTGCAAAGAACAAGATCTGGATTTTGTGGTGCCCAAATTGGAGGGGGTTTGGTGGGTAGAAGGCCACACCTCCTATGAAAATACACCAAGGAGCCAATGGCATTGGAAGTTGTTGCTGCGTATGCCCGATTTTGTGGGTGGTTCCGATGTAAAAGAGGCCATGGCCATGCTGATCAACGATCAGAAGATTCCGGAAAATCATCGATTGCTGTGGGAGGAAATACACGAAGGGCTCTGTGTACAGATGCTGCATACAGGCTCTTATGAAAACGAAAAGGCAACGGTAGAGAAGCTGATACAGTTTGCTAAAAGGGAGGGGTTCGATGTGGTTGGAAAACACCATGAGATATACCTCTCAGACCCCAGAAAAACAGAGGAGAGTAAATTGAGAACCATTATTAGATACGCAATACAATGAGAAAAATAGTTGCTTACATAGCCATTAGCCTGGATGGTAAAATTGCCGACTCAGACTTTGGGGTAGAGTGGCTTGATCAGGTACCCAACCCCGAGCATACAGACTATGGATATGCTGATTTTTTTGCAGGCATTGAAACCACCATCATGGGAAATAGCACATACAGACAGGTGTTGGGGTTTGGGCAGCCATTTCCCTATGCCAGCAAGACCAACTATGTACTAACCAGAGATCGCTCTCAAGAGAGAGATGAAAACGTAACCTTTATTTATGAAGATCCGGTAGCAGCTATAGGTCAAATAAAGGCGCAACCGGGGAACAACATTTGGTTAATTGGAGGGGGGCAGGTAAATAGCTTGTGCCTGGAGTCTGGGTTGTTAGATGAGCTTATTGTATTTGTTATGCCTGTTGTGGTTGGAAAAGGTGTGTCGTTGTTTTCCGATGAGCGCCATATGCGCCTGTTGGAACTTAAGGAAACGAAAAGTTATCAGTCGGGTGTAGTAGAGTTGCGCTATACCGTGAGCTCACAATTAGCCCCGGAATCTTAAAGTTCATATAGGTTTTGCCTGCCCGCTTCAGTAGATTGAGCATTCAGAAAACTGAAGATGAAGGTAATTCTCTGTCCCGATAAGTTCAAAAGCTCCCTCACTGCTGAAGAGGTTTGCTCGGCCATGGCAAAGGGCGTTTGCACCGTTGTTCCCCAGGCAGAAATAGTGCGTATGCCTTTGGCCGATGGTGGAGAGGGAACGTTAAGTGTCTTGGAGTCCAACCTCAACGCTGAGCGAATCTGTGTTGAAGTGTCGGGCCCGCTGTTTAGACCTGTATTAGCCCACTACCTGCTAAAAGGCAACAGGGCCTATATAGAAATGGCCGAAGCCTCCGGCCTGCCACTGCTCAAAACTTTCGAGCGCTCCGCCATGAACACTTCTACCTATGGCACGGGCGAACTTATTGCCCATGCCATTGGCCGAGGAGCCAAGGAGGTGTTTGTGCTCATTGGCGGTAGTGCTACCAACGATGGTGGCTGCGGGATGGCTGAGGCTCTCGGAGTGCGTTTTTTGAGCCATGGAGGAAGGAATCTGACGGCCATCAGGGGGAAAGATCTTGCACGCATTAAACAAATAGATACCACGGCATTAAGTGCTTATAAGGACATTACCTTTGTTGTGCTTTCAGATGTGCGCAATCCATTAACAGGGCCAAATGGGGCTACACATGTGTTTGCTCCACAAAAAGGAGCCGGTGTGGCTGAGATGGAGCATCTGGAGAAAGGATTCCTAAACCTGGCCGCTTGTCTTGGCAATGGCCTGGAAGATCAGCCGGGGGCTGGAGCGGCCGGTGGCCTGGGCTATGGCCTAATGAGTTTTCTTGGGGCCGAGATTCGATCAGGAGTAAATACACTCCTGCATATGCTCAATTTTTCGGAGCAACTCGATTCTGCAAACCTCATATTGACGGGTGAGGGAAAGTTAGATCACCAGACCATGTCGGGGAAGGTGGTTGCAGGAGTGGTAGAGGCAGTAGGAAATAGAAATATACCAATTGGTATAATATGTGGAATGTGCGAAAACTTGCCGGAAATTAAGAGGGAATTGAGAGCAGACTGGGTGGTTCAACTAAGAGATCAAGCCAGCGGTTTTCGGGATTCTATGACCAACGCGGCCAGATATGTGCAACAAGCAGCCGCTCAAATTGCTAAAGAATGGCGCTCCGGAGCTGATAATTAATGTTTTGCCGAATGATTTGGGAGGGCTCCCGGCCATTGTACCGGAGTTATGGTTATGGGCTGCAACTCAGCCTTACCTTCAATAATTTTCACGAACTGATTTACTCCCACATTCTTAAATAACTGTTGTTCTCCTGTGGCAGGCCATGTCACTTTCAGCTCGCTAATACTTGTGGCAGTACCAAGCCCCACCTCCAGTCTGTAACTGTTCGCTCCAAAGCTGGCTCCGCTAGATACCACCCTAAAAATCTGCTGGCCTGTTGAGGTGGTGATTTGCACCCTGGTACCTATAGCTACTTTGTTAGAGGTTTTTCCTTCCAGACTAATGTTTATCCAATTTGTGTTTTTTAGAGGATTAATGAGCAGCTGATTTTGATACACATCGCCCTCATGTGCACCGCCCATGGTTATATACACATCCTCATCGCCATCGTTATCAATGTCTCCCCAGCTTACCCCATGTCCTTTTTGAATATTTGAGAATCCGCCTTCGTAGGTTACCTCTTCAAAGTATTTCCCGCCCATATTCAGAAACATGCGGTTGGGAATAATGCTTTCAAAGTTGGGGTCTCCTGTTCCAAAATAGATGTCCAGATAGCCATCATTGTTTAGGTCGCCATAGTTAAATCCCATGCCGTAAATGGTGTGCTTCATTTTTCGCAGAGCCGTCACATCAGTAAAAGTACCGTCACCATTGTTTTCATAGAGCCGAGGCAAGGCGGCAACGGGTTCATTGCCCAACATTTCTGTCAGAAACTCATGAGGAAGGGGCTTGCCGGTAGAGGTATATCCACAAACCAGTAAATCTTCAAACCCATCATTGTTGTAGTCAAAAGCGGCTACAGGAAAACTCTCAATGGGCTCTAACATGCCCAGAGGTTTGGCCACATTTTCAAACTTTAAGTTCCCTCGGTTCATCAGAAATATGTTTTCTCCCTGATTTACCGAAAGGTACAAGTCAGTCAATTGATCGTTGTTGGCATCAAAAGCCACAACACCTTTAATCATTTCTATAAAGTCCAGCCCCAGGTCGGCCGCAACGTTTTTGAAAGTTCCATCGCCCTGATTCAGATAGAACTCAGCTCTGTGTACCCTTTTGGGGTCGGCTGTTTTAGGCATGCCCGGAGGAATAAACGATTCGTTGCCAATAAATACATCGAGCCAGCCGTCTTTGTTGAAATCGGCCCAGGCCGCGGTTTGCGTAGGGTTGAAAGAAAGCAGCCCTGCCTCCTGGGTTACATCGGTAAAGGTGCCGTCTCCGTTGTTTCTGAGCAAGGAATTGGGGTGTTTTCCCCAGGGGCCAAACCAGCCGCCTCGCAGCACAAATATGTCTATTAAGCCATCGTTGTTATAGTCGGTTTGTTGGCAGTTTAGCCCACCTACCAGTCCTGTAAGTCCTGCTTCTTTGGTTCTGTCTATAAAACCACCCTTGCCATCGTTCACAAAAAAGCGCATTTGATCTTCCGGAGTAAACCCGCTTGAGGTTACTACCAAATCCAGATAGCCATCGCCCGTGAAGTCTTCCATTATTGAGCCTCCGGCTATGCCCGATACAGCTACATTCAATTGTGGTGCATAATCCTCAAAGCGATCAATGAGTGATTTAGAAGCAAATGCTTTTTCAGGAATCAAATAAGACTTAGGTACTTCATGGGGGTAGGCTCCTATGGTTTGATAACACAAATTGAGTAGCCACACAAGCTCAAGGTCTTCGGGATAATCTTTTAACAGGGGCTCTATAATTTCTATGGCCCGTTGAGAGCCGGAAGGGTCGATATGAACGCCATCACCGGCTACGGGCAGAATACAAGAGGCAGCCGTATGGTTAATCAGGCAATTGGTTTGTTCACCCAACCGAATATAGGCCACTGCCTCGAGCCGTTTGAAGAAATAATCCCACTGAGGAGTTAGTGCTTTACTTTCTGAAGCCAGCTCGTTCCTAAACTTTTCAATTTCCAGAATGGCTTTTTCCGTATTGCCACTGTTCATTGTCTCACGCACATACCAATAGCTGTAAGAGACATAATCATCGAAACTTCTTTTAAAACGTTGTCTTAGCGAATCATAGGCTGCTGCCCGCTTGGCATTGTAGTAGTAGGTAATATCGAGTGCCCTCACCTCGGCATGGCGTTCTTCCAACAAGTCCAGCATGTACTGGTTTTCTGTGGCTGTTTCCGTAGGGTTGGAATCACAGGCCAAGAGCAACCAAAACGAAAAAGAAAATAATAAGGTCAGACTCCTCATAGTCTTAAAGATAGAGAAATATTAATTTGGCAAACAGAATAATCGAAGCACAAAACTGAGCAACACGTATGGCGAAGCAATCATTGCAACTGGGCATTATTAAAGAGGGTAAAATTCCAATTGATAGGAGGGTTCCACTTATTCCACAACAAGTTAAGACCTTGTTGGAAACTTATCCGGAAGTTGTTGTCAAATGTCAAAGAAGCGATATTCGGTGCTTCTCCGATGAGGAATATGAGCAGGCGGGTGCTCTTTTGGTCGATGATGTTTCGGACTGCGATATTATTTTGGGAGTAAAAGAAGTGCCTTTGTCTATGCTGGCAAATGGTAAAACCCATTTCTTTTTTTCGCATACCATTAAAAAGCAGGAGTATAACCGAAAGTTGCTCCAGACCATTCTTGAAAAACAAATCAGATTGATCGACTGGGAATGTCTTACCAATAAAAATGGCAAACGTCTAATTGCCTTTGGCCGCTATGCGGGAATCGTAGGGGCTTACAACGGCATTCTTACCTATGGAAAGCGGTTCAACCTCTTTCACCTAAGGCCCGCCCATACCTGTTTCGATCTTGAAGACCTGAAGACTGAGTTCAGGAAAGTAGATTTACCTAAAATCAAGATTATTTTAACCGGAGGAGGAAGGGTTTCTAAAGGAGCGATGGAGGTGCTCGATGGCATGAAAATAAGAAAAGTAAGTCCGGCTGAATTTCTGGAAGAGCATTTTAACGAACCGGTTTATACTCAACTCAACTCCCGCGACTACAATGAGAGAATTGCCGGAGGAATCTTCGATCGAGATGAATTCTATGCTCACCCCGATCGTTACAGGTCCTCTTTTTTACCCTATGCTAAAAAGGCCGATTTGTTGATAGCCGGAGCTTACTGGGATCCGAGAGCCCCGGTGCTATTCAACAAAGAAGATATTTCTGCCAAGGATTTTAAGGTGAAAGTAATAGCCGATATTACCTGTGATATTGAGGGGTCTATACCTTCTACCAAAAAGCCAAGTACCATTGAAGACCCGGTGTATGACTATAATCCAAGCAACGACAGGGTGGAAGAGGCCTTTACAGATGAGGGTAATATTACCGTGATGGCCGTGGATAACCTGCCGTGCGAGTTGCCAAGAAATGCTTCAGAAGACTTCGGAAAGGAATTTCTTGCTCATATAATGCCCAATTTGGTGGGAGAAGACGTAGATGGTATCATTGAACGGGCAACCATTGCCAATGAGGGATCGTTAACTGATCGGTTTAGCTATTTACAAGACTATGTCGATGGAAATTAACCGGTACATAGAACATACTTTGTTAAGCCCCGAACTGACCGCCCGACAGGTGGATGGCTTGATCGAAGAGGCCCTTGAACATAATTTTGCGGGGATTTGTGTGCCGCCTTTCTGGGTGAAAAAAGTAGCCCGAGAGCTTCGGGAAACCTCCATTGGTTTAGTCACCGTTGTTGGGTTTCCGCTAGGATACCAGCAAACAGAAACTAAGCTGAGAGAAATGGAGGTGGCTCTGGAACAAGGGGCCAACGAGCTGGATGTGGTGATGAATATTTCGGCTTTTAAAACAGGAATGCCCTGGACAAAGATAGAGTTGGCTAAATGTGCCCATCAGGCCCACCAGGCCGGGGCAGTTTTAAAGGTCATACTGGAAACGGCCTTACTTTCTGACGATGAAATTATAAAAGCAACTAAACTCTGTGCCGATGCCGGGACCGATTATGTAAAAACTTCTACGGGCTTTGCTTCGGCCGGGGCAAAGGTAGCCCATGTAAGCCTTATGCGTAAAACAGCTCCGGCACATGTAGGGGTTAAAGCTTCAGGGGGCATTAGAAGCTATGCTGATGCCCTTCGTATGATAGAGGCGGGTGCAGATAGAATAGGAACTTCTTCGGGTGTAAAAATCACGAAGGAATATGGAAATGGCGATTAGTATAACTGTAAAAGGGAAGGTGCAGGGAGTTTTTTACAGAGCCTCCTGTCAGAAAAAAGCTCAGGCCTTGGGTGTAACGGGCTGGTGCAGAAATTTGCCCAATGGCGATGTTGAAATTCATGCAGAAGGAAGTGACCAGGCATTAAACCAATTTGTAGACTGGTGTAAGAATGGGCCGGAACAAGCACGGGTGGAGGCCACTTTTACCCATAAAGTAGAAGCAGAGGGTTTTTCTACTTTTGAAATAAGAAGGGCTTAAGCGCTTTTGCTCTTGTAGGCCTGAATTCCTTTGTGCTTGTATACCTTGAGTTCGAAATGCTCAAAAATGGCCACCTTCATTCTGTTCTGAGCGAGTTCAATTCGTTTTTCAGGACTCCTGAAAACGGTAAGCTCAAGGGCGGCTAATATAAAGTTCTTTTTGGTACACAGCTCCTGAGTATAAGCGCAAAAAGCTTCTGTCCAGTCGGTTACGTATTTGTCGTAGTGGCTGCTGCCATCAAAAAGTAATTCCAGTTGGTTATCGCCAATCTGGTAACGGTAAATACCGGCCAGAATATCATATAACTCGTCAAACACGTTTAGTTCTGTGGTCTGGAACAGTCTAACTTGCTCACTGGTGGTATCGGGTAAGCGCAGCGGATTGTACACCAGAAAATAGCCTTCTTTAACGATCTCCATAAGGCGGAGCTGCAAAGAGGCTCGCTGGTCTTTTTGCGCTTGCTTTAAAATGTAATTCTTATCTAGTAAAAATAGTCGGTTGCTCACCGTAAAGTCGTTTAGACAAAAGTAGGTAAAAAACTTTTTTACCGGGTTAAATAACTCAATTACCTGGCTGCGAAGCCATCAACAATTCGTCCAAAGAATATGGCATTCATCATTAGTTTGTTGGTGCCATACCAGAAAGCTCTGAAGTTAGGATTGTCTACCAGCGAAACTACCCGGCCTCTGCCCAGTGCAGAAACTCGTATGGTAGAAGTACCTTTTAGGGCTTCCAGATTAGCCTGGCTGATCCACCCGGAAACAAGCGGTTCTTCCGTATACCTGCCAGCGTTGGCATATAGACTTTCTGAAGGCTCAATAAGAATGGTGCCTCGTTTAAAGGTGGGCAACATTTTTCGGTAATAGCCAAAGGTCATAGGGTGCGACAATTCAAGTTCGGACATGTATACTCCACCAGGGATATAGAGGGATCTGCTGTAGTTATCTATCTTATCGTAAGGTACCTTATCCGTTTTGGGGTACTCTACCTCAACGGTTTTCAGGTTGGTCAACTTGTTTCGTGCCATCCAGGTAACGGCCGAGCCCATACCAACGAGTGTTCCCCCTTTGCTTACCCAGCTTCTCAGGTTTTGCAGCTCGCCTTCCGACAAGTTCAGTCCACCGGTAAGTATTATAGTGTTGTACCGGTCAATGGCCGAAGATCCTACTCTGTCGGCTGGTAATTTGGTAACAAGCATGTTCATTCGTATGTCCAGCAGGTGCCATACCTCTCCTGCATCGTAAGAACTACCAGCCTCTACAACCAGAGCTACTTCTGGTTTTTCCAGAGCTACAAAGCTATTGCTACCCAGGGCTACTCCATCGGTCAACCCCGATTTCATGGCATGCACATCCAGCCCGTCTTCACGCGCTATGCGCTGCATTTCATAAAAGAGATCGCTTTCTGAAAGCCTCTGCCCTACCACAGGCACAAGTATTGTCCCCCTGTCGAACAGCTTTTCTCCGGGGCCTGTAAACTGGCTGGTAGCCACTTTTATCCGCACTCCTTTTTCCAAAAGCCTGTTGGCAGCTCTTGGGGCATAATATCCGTGCCATTCAAAAAGGTAGGCATAAGCACTTTGTCCGCCTAAAACTTTACCCTCAGGAAAACTAAGCTTATCTATTTTTTCTCCCAGTTGATTACGGCTGTAGTCTCGGCTGCTCATCTCGTGGTATTCCAGGTTAAAGGCCATGGGGTAGGTCCAGCCGGAAATATCGTAGAACAGGCTGTCTTTGAATGTTGTGCGCTGTTCGAACATGGCTTTTACCAGTTTATAGTTTCTTTGTTTTAGTGGTATGATGTAGCTGTTTTCAGGGGTATAGGTTTCTTCACCCATTTTTATGTTGCGCGAAGGGCGATAAAAATCTACTTCCTGAGCATTCAGTATCTCGGCCAAATGGTAGGCTCTCACAGGGTCCTTTTCTGCCTTAAACACATAAGCCTTGGTGTTGTCATTGTCAGCATCTTTAAGCACTTGCTTATAAAAATCGCGTTGGTAGGCCAAAAGCTCCTCGCGCATGGCCACTGAGGCTTTCCAGGTAGAAAGAGCAGTGTTGAACTGGTTTTTTATCGTAAACGGGAAGCGCAAAATACCATTGGCGCTTTCCTGAGCATGGCCTCTTGAGCTGGCTTGCTCAAAAAGAATTCCTATGCCTCCATTAATATCAGGAAAAGTAGAGCCTTTGCCATAATAGAAGTCATCGTAGCCTTCTTCAGTGAAGTACAGCGAACCCAAGCTGTCTAAGGCAGCAGCATGAAACTCACTAATCTTTGCGGTTAGCTCCTGATTAAGTTCGGGGGTAAGAGGGTGGGTGCGTTCGGGTACGCCCGGTTGAAAGAAGAAAGTAGAGTTGGTGCCCATTTCATGATGATCGGTGAGCACGTTGGGTTTCCATAAATGATACTTAGCTATGCGGTTTTTAGACTCGGGTTGTTGTACCGGCAGCCAATCCCTGTTCAGGTCGAACCAGTAATGATTGGTTCTTCCCCCCGGCCAGGCTTCACTATATTCCCTGTCGGCAGGGTCGGGGTTGATTTTTTTGCTTTTGTGCATGTTGGCCCATGTAGCAAATCGGTTTAGGCCATCCGGATTAAAGCTTGGGTCTAGCAAGACCACGGAGTTCCTGAGCATTTGCTCTATTTCTGATCCCTGTGCTGCTGCCAGATAGTATGCCACTAGCATAGAGGCGTTAGAGCCGCTCGGCTCATTGCCATGAATGCTAAAACCCATATAGGTAACAACCGGCATTTTTTTGATATCGAACTTGTCGGCCTCGTTGGGGTAAGTAAGCCATACATGGTCACTTCTAATCTTATCGATCCCTGCATGGTTAGAAGGGTGAGTAATAGTAAGCAATAGCTGTGGTCTGCCTTCGTGAGTCTTGCCAATTTCTTCAATCGTTACGCGGTCTGAAGACCGGGCCAATTCTTTCATATAGTACACCAGCTTGTCGTGGGTTACGTGCCACTCGCCCACCTCATGCCCGATGACCGATGCGGGAGTTGGTATATTGGGGTTAAACGACACATTTTGAGGCAGATAGTAATCTAATGATTGCGAAAAAGCAGTGCAGATTGTCAGGTAAAAAAGGGTCAGGAACAGCCCCCTTACAAAGAATTTTCCCATGGTATAGTTGTTCTCAAAAGCAATATACTGATAACCTTTACTTAATGAAAGATTCTTAGGTTTCTTCAGGTAAAGTATGGTTTACATACAGAATTGACGTAATTTACTAATGGTTTGGTAAGACATATTTTTTGAGAGCCGGTGTGCAAGCCGGATTAGTGTAAACCAACCGAAAGAAAAAGTTCTGATATACAGCAAAATAGAAATGTTGAGTCTAAAAAATTTCGAATGTTAAGAATAGGTTAAAGGAGGGGCTGATTCGTAGCGAAATCATAACATTTGTCAACCAACCATGACTGCATACCTTTTTAATTTTGCGCCAACTGAATGTAGAAATACTATCTAAATTAACAACTATGAAGCAATTTTTACTTTGTCTGATGTTCTTAGCAGCATCTCAAGTATCACTGGCTCAGATTACCGGAAAGGTAATTGACGCAGAAACAAAAGATCCCCTTCCTGGGGCTACTGTTGTTCTGAAAGGAACTCAAACAGGAGAAATTACAGGATTCGATGGTTCTTTCCGTCTCAATGCAACGGAAGGTCAAACTCTTCAGGTTTCATTCATTGGTTTTGAAACTGTAGAAGTAGCAGCTAAAGCAGGAATGGTAGTTGAACTAGTTCCTAAAACCAATTTGCTTGGTGAGATTGTGATTTCTTCAAGTGTGATTGATGTTGCCAAGGAGCGAGAGACTCCGGTAGCCATTTCTACGATTACCCCGGCTGAAATCTCTTTGAAAGTAGGTAACATGGAGTTTCCTGAAATTATGAACAGAACTCCTGGTGTGTATGCTACTAAACAAGGTGGTGGATACGGTGATTCAAGAATCTCGCTTAGAGGTTTCGATCAGAGAAACACCTCATTCCTAATCAACGGACAGCCTGTAAACGATATGGAAAATGGCTGGGTATATTGGAGTAACTGGCAAGGTCTTACCGATGTTGCTTCAGGTATTCAGATTCAGAGAGGTCTTGGTGCCTCACGTTTGGCTGTTCCATCAGTAGGTGGTACAGTTTCTATTTTCACTAAAGCTGCCGAAATAGAAAGAGGCGGTACTTTTACTCAGGGAATTGGTAACGATGGTTACGTGAAAACAGGATTCTCTTACAACACTGGTAAAAACGACAAAGGATGGGCTTTCTCTGCCTTGTTGAGCAGATGGTCTGGAAACGGATATGTGAATGGTACCAGCGGTGAAGGCTGGACATACTTTGCAGCTTTGGGTTATGCTCCTGAAGGTTCTGCCCACAACTTTAACCTTACCCTATTGGGCGCAGGTCAGTGGCATCACCAAAGAAGCACATGGGTTTCTATCCGTGACTACATCAACTTTGGTGAGTCTGGTGTGGACAGAAGATGGAACACTGATGCCGGTGAACTTGGTGGAGAAGAATTCAATATGAGAAGAAACTTCTACAATAAGCCATTGGCTACATTCAACTGGGATTGGAAAATTAACGAGAGTGTGAAATTGGCTACTTCTCTTTACGGTTCTGCCGGTAGAGGTGGAGGAACAGGTCCAAGAGGTAACAACTTCCGTAACTCTGATATTGATCTTTATCCGTTCAGAAGAGACCTTACCGAGCACTTGCTAGAGAGAAACCTTGGTGCTGCTTCAAGAAATGCAGATGGTTCAATCAACTTCGATAATGTAGTAGCAGTAAACAGAGCTACAACATCTCCTTACACCGGTTCTATTTCAGGCTTCCAAGGTCAATTGATCGGTTCTAACGGCTTTAGAAATGACGGTGTAAACAGAGCAGTATTGGTGAGAAGAGCTTCAATGAACTCTCACAACTGGGTAGGTGCTATTTCTACTCTTGATTTTGACAAAGGAGATTGGAGATACTCTATTGGTATCGACTTGAGAAGCTACACTGGATTCCACTACAGATCTTTGGAAAACCTTATGGGTCTTGACGGTTACTACTCTACTGGTAACAGCAACTCTGCCGGTCAAATCCAGAACACAACCATCAATGCTTCTCCATTCAGAAATACTGGTCTTGAAAGAGAAAAGATCGATTACTTCAACACAGGTATTGTAGGCTGGCAAGGACTTAACGGTCTTGTTGAGTACAACAACGAGACTAGCTTCACAGCTGTTCTTCAGGCAGGTATTTCAAACCAGTCGTTCAAAAGAGAAGACTTCTTCGATCAGCCTAATAACCCTATCTCTGAGAAGAAGAGCATTACTGGTGGATATTTAAAAGGTGGTGCTAACTACAATCTTGATGCTCGTTCAAACGTGTTCTTCAACGCTGGTTACATTTCAAGACAACCACTTTTCGATGCGGTGTTCCCTGGCTTTGCCAACGACATCAACGAAAATCTTCAAAACGAAGAGATTGTTTCAGTTGAGTTGGGTTATGGTTTCGTAAGCAACAACCTGAAAGTAAATATTAACGCTTACAACACCGTTTGGGGTAACAGATTCCAGACCAGAAGCGTGCCTTTGACAGGTGGTGCAACAGGTACCGCACAGTTCGATGATATCGATGTTCGTCACATGGGAGTTGAACTTGAAGTAGACTACCGTTACAACAGCAAGTTCAGAGTAAGAGGTATGGTTTCTGCCGGTGACTGGAGATACACTGACAACTTTGAAGGTGCAGTATTTGATGATAACAACCAGCCTGTACCGGGTAGAGCCAACGAAATTCTTTATGTTAAAGATGCTAAGGTTGGTGATGCCGCTCAGTTTACATCATTCATTGAGGGTGAGTACAAAATTGGTAAGTTCGTGTTCGATCTTGGTTACAGATTCGTTGATGGTTTGTATGCTGATTACTCAATCGAAGATTCAGACTTCTTCCAGGAAGACAACCAAGGTGCTTTGAAACTACCTTCTTACGGTCTTGTAGATCTTGGTGGTACAGTACGTTTCGATTTGATGGGTAACACTTCTTCTTTCAGAGTGAACGTGAACAACCTGTTCAACACCATTTACATTGCTGAGTCTGAAACTAACATCCACAGAGTTGATGAGTCTGCTCCTGCCTGGAAAGGTATCGACTACAGAAACTCAGTTTGGTTTGGTTTCGGAACTACTTGGAATGCTACTTTGAGAATTAACTTCTAATTCATTAGCTATAGAATTAAAAGCCCGGCCTCAAGCCGGGTTTTTTTTTGCCATCAAATTAAACCAAGTGTTCTTTGAACGGTCGAACTAAATCTTAGACCAGACGTTAAGTTTGCATCTAGCGGCTATGTTATATTATAAAACATACGAACATTCTACCTCGGCAGAGTGGGTCACCTTTGTGCACGGTGCCGGAGGCAGCTCCTCTATCTGGTTCAAACAGATAAAATCATTTAAGAAACACTACAACGTGTTGCTACTCGATTTAAGAGGGCATGGAAAATCGCAGGAAATATTCAGGCGCTACTTTACCAACGAGTATAATTTTGAAAACATAGCCAAAGACATACTTGAGGTACTCGACCATCTTAAAATTAAAAAGTCCCACTTTGTAGGTATATCGCTGGGAACAATTCTTATGCGCACGCTTTGCGAAATTGCCCCCCAACGAGTAAGCTCCCTGGTTATGGGAGGAGCCGTTACCCGCCTAAATATTCGCTCCAAAGTGTTGGTAGGTGTGGGCAATGCTACCAAAAGAATTATACCCTACATGTGGCTCTACAAGCTTTTCGCCTGGATTATTATGCCTCGCAAACGAAATCAGGAGTCGCGCATACTCTTTGCCAATCAAGCCAAAAAGCTTTGTCAGAAAGAATTCATTCGCTGGTTCAAACTCACCTATAAACTGAACCCGCTACTCAAATACTTCAACGAGAACGATACCCGATTACCAACCCTTTACTTAATGGGCAATGAAGACTATATGTTTTTGCCCCAGGTAATGGACTTGGTAACAAAACATTCCAACGCCTACCTGCGCGTAATCCCCGACTGTGGACATGTGTGCAACGTAGAACAGCCAGACGTATTTAATCGGATGGCGATGGAGTTTATCGATTCAAATTCTTTTAAAACGACCTTAAACTAATGAGTAAAGTATCGAGAATCGCTGTCATACTAGTGATTATTCTGGCGGTGGCTGCCTGGGCCGTATATCCGCGATTGGATGAGATAACCGGTTCTGAAAGTCAAGTCGCTCCGGTAGCCGCTCGTGGTGGTGGCGCACTACCCGTAAATATTAGTGTGGCCAAACCAAAGTACATCGAAAATAAAATAAAGATTACCGGAAGTATTTTACCGAATGAATCCATTGAACTGAAGAGTGAAGTTTCCGGATTGGTAATGAAAATTCATTTTCAGGAAGGGCAACGAGTAAAAAAAGGAGATCTGCTCATAAGCCTGAAAGACGATGAACTGAGAGCCCAACTGGAAAAGCTGCGTTATAGCAACCAGTTGGCGCGCGAAACAGAAGCTCGCCAGCAAAAGCTCCTCCAGAAAGAGGCCATAAGTCAAGAAGAGTATGATATTGCATTAACCAACCTGAACACAACCTCTGCAGATATTAAGCTGGTAGAAGCCCAGCTGGAAAAACTATCCATACGTGCACCTTTTGATGGTGTGCTGGGGCTTCGTCAGATAAGCGAAGGAGCTTATATAACCAACGGTACGGTAATAACCAACCTCTACAACCTTAACCCAATGAAGGTGGACTTTGCTATTCCCGGTAAATATGCCGGTAAGGTTCAGAAAGGTGATAAAATCAACTTTACAACCGATGCCTCCAACAAGATTTTCGAAGGTGAAGTATACGCCATAGAACCACGAATAGACGAAACTACACGAACGCTCAAGTTGAGAGCTCTTGCCGATAACAAAGACAACCAGCTAATGCCTGGCCAGTTTGCCAAAATAGAGTTGGTGATGGAAAGTATAGACAATGCGCTCATGGTTCCTGCGGTCTCAGTAATTCCTGAGCTTAATGGCCATAGAATTTACCTGGCCAAAGGCGGAAAGGCAGTGATCAACAATGTAGAGATAGGTATCCGAACTGATGAAGAAGTTCAGATCATAAGCGGTATTGAACCCCGAGACTCTGTCATTACTTCAGGACTGTTGCAAATAAGACCCGGAGCAGCTATTCAAATCAATTCAGTGAAAAACTAGTATGGCCAGTTTATCTACTATAAGCATCAAGAGGCCAGTGTTAGCACTGGTAATGAACATTGTTATCGTTATCTTCGGTATCATTGGGTTTCTCTTTTTGGGCGTAAGAGAATTCCCTAGCGTAGACCCTCCGGTTATATCGGTTTCTACCTCCTACACCGGGGCTAATGCCGAAATTATTGAGTCTCAGATTACAGAACCTCTGGAAGAAGCCCTTAACAGCATAGCCGGTATAAAAACCCTCACCTCCATAAGTAGAGATGGTGGGAGTAGTATAAGTGCCGAGTTCGATTTGGGAGTAGACCTGGAGGCCGCGGCAAATGACGTGCGCGATAAGGTTGCCGGTGTGGTACGCAGACTGCCTCCCGATGTGGAGCCTCCGAATGTTTCGAAGGCTGATGCGGATTCAGGACCAATTATTTTTCTCAACATTTTTAGTAGTGAAAGAGACCTGCTGGAGCTTACTCTTCTGGCAGAAAATATATTCAAAGAGCGTGTGCAAACCATCCAAGGAGTAAGCTCGGTGCAGGTTTGGGGATCAAAACGTTATTCTATGCGTTTGTGGATGGATCCTGATAAACTTGCCGCTTACGAGCTTACTCCGCTGGATGTTCTTAATGCTGTAAACCGAGACAATGTAGAACTACCTTCGGGCAGAGTAGAAGGGGCCGAAACGGAGCTTACCGTGAGAACCATCGGGCGAATTAATACTCCCGAAGAGTACAACAACCTCATTGTGAAAGAGCAGGGAGATGTCATTGTGAGGTTTAGAGACATTGGAAGGGCTGTGTTGGCGCCTGAAAATGAGAGAACCATTCTAAAACGTAATGGAGTACCCATGGTGGGTATAGCCGTTGTTACTCAGCCCGGGTCGAACAACATAGAAATTGCCGATGCTTTTTACGAGCGAATAGAGCAAATAAAAAAGGATCTTCCGGCCGACATTGAGGTGGGTATTGGATTCGATAATACAACCTATATCCGAGAGTCCATTACAGAGGTTCAGCAAACCATTATTGTAGCTTTTGCGCTGGTGGTTGTTATTATTTTTCTCTTTCTGAGAGACTGGCGCACGACCGTTATTCCTATAGCCACCATCCCTATTTCGCTAATCGGAGCATTCTTTATCATGTATGTTTCCGGTTTTTCCATCAATGTACTTACCCTGCTGGGTATAGTGTTAGCCATTGGTTTGGTGGTTGACGATACCATTGTAGTATTGGAAAACATATACTCAAAAATAGAAGATGGGCTAGAGCCGCAAGAGGCGGGAGTGAAAGGCGCCAGCGAAATATTCTTTGCTGTAATTTCCACTACAGTGGCGTTGGTAGCTGTGTTTATGCCGGTAATCTTTTTACAAGGCCTTACCGGTAGGCTTTTCCGCGAATTCGGAGTGGTGGTGGCTGGAGCAGTAGTTATTTCATCGTTCGTAGCCCTTACGCTCACACCTATGATGAGTACCCGAATTCTTAAGAAAAGAGAAACACACAACTGGTTCTACAATGTTACCGAGCCATTCTTCGTAAGCCTCAATAAGCTATATGCCAACTCGTTGGAGTCTTTTATGAAAGTGCGCTGGATGGCCTTTGTAGTTGTGCTTCTATCAGGAGGAATGATTGCCCTCTTTTTGACAGGCAACAGAATTCCTGAAGAGATAGCCCCTTTGGAAGATCGTTCCAGTATCAGGGGTTTTGCTACCGGCCCTGAAGGGGCCACTTTCGAATACATGGATCGCTATGTTGACAGTGTGATTACGGCCATAGAAAAGGAAGTTCCGGAAAAGAGCGCCATCATCACTGTGACCTCTCCCGGCTTTGGAAACAGTGCCGTAAACTCTGCCCGTTTCTTCATAATTCTTAAAGACCCGGATGAAAGAGAGCGATCGCAACAGGAAATAGTAGACGATTTTACCCCTAAAATCAATAAGTATACAGAAGCACGGGCTTTTCTTTCGCAGCCTGCTACCATTGGTGACCGGAGAGGTTCGGGCTTTCCTATACAATACGTTATTCAGGCACCCAATCTGGAAAAGCTAAAAGAAGTGTTGCCGGAGTTTATGCTAAAGGCTCAGCAGGCTCCTGAGTTCACTTTTGTAAACCTCGACCTCAAATTCAACAAGCCTGAGATAAAAATAGAAATCGATCGGGAGAAAGCGCGATCGCTTGGACTCTCGGTGCGCGATATTGCACAAACACTGCAACTGGGTCTTTCCGGCCAGCGTTTTGGCTTCTTCATTTTAGACGGAAAGCAATACCAGATTATTGGTCAGGTAGATAGAGAAAACAGAAACGATCCGCTAGACCTTAAAACGCTATATGTGAGAAATAGCCAGGGTAATCTTATTCAGTTAGATAACCTTGTTACGCTCACAGAGAGTAGCTCTCCCCCACAACTTTACCGGTTCAATCGTTTTGCTTCAGCTACCGTTTCGGCTAGTTTGGCCCCAAAAGTAACTACAGGTCAGGGTATAGAGGCTATGGATCGTGTGGCCGAAGAGGTGCTCGATGAGTCTTTCCAGACTGACCTGGCTGGCCAGTCTCGTGAGTTTAGAGAAAGCACCAACAGCTTATATTTTGCTTTTGGCTTTGCTCTCGTACTTATCTACCTCGTGCTCTCGGCTCAGTTCGAAAGTTTTGTCGACCCGCTTATCATTATGTTCACCGTTCCACTGGCTTTGGCAGGAGCCCTGCTGGTGCTGTGGAGATACGAAGAGTCACTCAACATTTTTAGCCAAATAGGTATTATAATGCTGGTTGGCTTGGTTTCCAAAAACGGAATACTGATAGTAGAGTTCGCCAATCAGCGAAAGGCCCAGGGGCTCAGTGTAACTGAGGCAATTCTCGATGCTTCAAAATCTCGCTTCCGCCCAATTCTTATGACCTCTTTTTCGACCATCCTTGGCATTTTGCCCTTAGCCCTGGCTTTGGGTGCGGGGGCAGAAAGCAGGGTGTCTATGGGAGTGGCCATCATAGGTGGGTTGGTGTTTTCTACCATTCTTACACTTTATGTGATCCCGGCCATGTATTCTTATTTCACCAGCAAGAAAAGTAGATTGGCCAGAACTACCGTTTAGTTATGAAGAAAGTTATTAGCTATATCCTCTTAGTTTTAGTTTCTACCATGCTGCATGCACAGGAAAAGCTGAGTCTGCAGCAGGCAGTGAGCATTGGACTAGAAAAGAATCTTAACATTAAAATTTCGGAGAAGGCTGTGGAACAAACCACAAACGACTACGAGAAAAGTGTTGGTGCCTTTTTGCCACAAGTGAGCATTACTGCCGGCAAAAGCTTTTCGAACACCAATGTGAGACAGCAGTTTGTGAATGATGACTCCCCGAGAGAAATCAATGGGGCCAAATCGAATACACTAGATGTGAGTCCCAATTTGAGGTGGACTATTTTCAATGGCCTGGGGATGTTTCATACCCGAGACCGTATAGCCGAAACCATGGGCCTGGCCGAAGATGATCTGAAGATTCAGATTGAAAATACCATAGCGCAAATTTCTACGGCCTACTACCGCCTGGTATTAGAAAAAGAGAGACTTCGGGTATTGGAAGAGGCTTTAAAGCTTTCGGCCGACCGGGTAGAACTGGCCAAAACCCGATATGAAGTAGGAAAAACCTCTAAGCTGGACTATCTGCAGGCACAGGTAGACTATAATGCCGATCAGTCTAACGTACTCAACCAGAAAGAAGTGGTCTTTAATGCGCAGGTAGATCTGAATAGGCTAATGGGCACCGGACTGGATGCACAATACGAAACAGATGCTAACTTTTCAGCCAATGAAAGCCTGCAAATTGAGAGCCTGTTGGCAAGCGCACAACTCAATAACCCCGGTCTTTTGAGAGCTCAACGCAACCGGGAAATTGCCTATTTGCAGAGCAAAGAAATTGGAGCAGAAAGATTTCCTCAGTTATCCCTCAATTTCGGTTACAACTTTAACGATCGTAACTCCGATGCCGGTTTCCTCATTAGCAATACCTCAAAAGGGATTAATTATGGGATAACTGCCTCATGGAATATTCTGAACGGTTTCGATGTGAAGAGGCGTATGCAGAATGCTCAAATTCAAATTGAAACCCGTGAGTTGGAAATTGAAAACATGAAGCTTCAATTAGAGTCGGATTTAAGAAAGGCCTTCATTAATTACCAAAACAGCATATCCCTTAGGGCATTGGAAGAGCAGAACTTTTCCATTGCTGAGGAGAACTATGATATTGCTTTGGAACGATACAAACTGGGCAATGCTACACCGCTTGAAATTCGTGAAGCCCAGATTAACTTCGTTCAGGCCGAGTTGCGCAAAATCCAGGCTTCTTTTAGTGTAAAAGTACAGGAAATAGAACTTAACAGACTGGCTGGTAACAACCTTCAATAGGGTATTCGTTTGAATTTCTGAGCCGTTCTCATTATCTTCTTTCAACCTGAAAATAAACCAATTGCGGTTTTTCGGGTTTTATTGAAGGACATGATGCTTTTCAGAATCAAGAATAGTTCATTGATATTCAGCTTGTTAGTTTCCTCTTTTTTGTTGGCCTGCTCGAATGGTCAAGGTGGCAAAGGGGGCCAGCAAGTGGCTAAAGAAGAGCCCGTTTTCTTTGATCTGGAGCAGATCAAACAGCGGGGTAGCCTCATTGCGGTAGTAGACAACAGCACAACCAGCTACTTTATATACAGGGGCCGTCCAATGGGCTATGAATATGAGCTACTAACACGTTTTGCTAAATCGCTTAAGGTAGAGCTTCAGATTGTACTTACTCCCAACTTGGAGAAGGCTTTTGAAATGTTGAACAATGGTGAAGCCGACCTGATGGCCTATCACCTGGCCATTACTCGTGAACGAGCAGAGCGAGTGGCCTTTACAGAGCCGCACAATACGGTAAGGCAAGTGTTGGTGCAAAAGAAACCGGACAACTGGCGCCAGTTAAAGCAACATCAGATTGATGCCTCGCTTATTCGTAATCCCTTAGACTTGGCTGGAGAAACTGTGCATGTGAGAAAAGGCTCCTCATTTGCCGAGCGCCTTGAGAACCTTTCAGACGAAATAGGAGCAGATATTCATATAGTGGAAATTGAAGGCGATGTAGACACCGAGTCACTCATTAAGCAGGTGGCTACCGGAGAAATAGACTATACGGTGGCCGATGAGGATGTGGCTCTCATTAATGTGAGTTATAACCCGATTCTGGACGTTTCCACCGAACTGAGTTTTCCCCAACAGATTGCCTGGGCCTTGCGCAAAAACAGCCTGCAACTCAAAGAGGCCGCAGACCAATGGCTTCAGGCCATGAAGCGAGAGCCCGATTTTTACGTGATTTACGACAAGTATTTTAGAAGTAGCAAAAACCAGAGAATACGGGCTACCAGCGATTACTCTTCTATCAGCCAGGGTAAAATATCTCCTTACGATGAAATAATTATGGATGCCGCCAGCGGTTTAGGTATAGATTGGTTGCTTTTGGCCTCGGTAATATATCAGGAATCCAAGTTCAATCCCAGGGTAGAATCATGGGCTGGGGCTAAGGGGTTAATGCAACTTACCTCTCAGGTAATTGATGAGTATGAGGTTGAAGATGTGTACAATCCGGAAGAAAACATTGAAGCCGGAGTAAACCATTTGAAGTGGCTTATGACGTATTGGGAAAATGAGATCGAAGACGAAGAAGAGCGACTGCGCTTTAGCTTGGGAGCCTATAATGTAGGGCAGGGACACGTAAGAGATGCCATGAAGCTGGCCGAGAAATTTGGTGAAGACCCAACCAGTTGGGAGGTTGTAGCTAAGTATTTAATTAAGAAATCAACGTCTGAATATTATACCGACCCTGTGGTTCAGTTTGGCTATTGTCGTGGTTCGGAGCCGGTAAACTATGTAAAGCAAATTATGCATCGGTACACTCAGTACAGAGCCTTCTACTCTAACCAAGAGGCCGATAGTACACAGATAGTAGAGGCATCACTGATTCATTAGTTCATCCACCAGTTTTGCTGACGAAAGACAAAGAGGTATCCCTCCGCCAGGGTGTACACTGCCTCCGCAAAAATAGAGATGCCTGATTTTGGAAGAAAAATTGGGATGCCTTAGAAAAGCAGCAAACTTGTTGTTAGAGCTATTTCCGTAGAGAGCACCAGCTACGCTACTTGTTTTTAACTCAATAAGTCTGGGGTCTAACACCGACTCCTCTTCAATAAAAGATTCTATGTTGGTGCCGAGGTTTTCAGAAAGCTTATTAATGATAGCCTTTCGGGCATATTGTATCAGGTAGTCCCAATCTTGCCCCTGGTTGTTGGGTACATTAATCATGGTAAACCAATTCTGGCAACCGCTTGGAGCATCGGACGGATTCATAACGGAAGTTATGTTCACATAAACAGTTGGGTCTTTAAAAAGGCTGCCTTTATCGAATATATGTTCGAATTCGCGCTTGTAGTCAGAAGTAAAGAAGATGTTGTGTAAGCCTAATTGAGGAAAGCTTTTTTTTATGCCCCAGTAGAAAATAAGGGCAGAGCTGGACTTGGGTTGGTTCAATAACTTTTTAGGTTGATGTTGATCTTTCAGCAATGTTCTATAAGCCGCAACCATATCCATATTACACACAATTCTGTCGGCCTTATGAAAGCCCATGTGGGTGTCTATTCCCTTAGCCGTGCCGTTGTGCACCACAATTTTTTGTACGGTAGTATTGAAGTAAAACCGAACGCCAACCTTTTCTGCTAATTCATACAAAGTCTGGGTAATGCTGTGCATACCCCCCTTGGGGAAATAGGCACCAATACCAAATTCCAGATGAGGAATGATGTTAAGTGTGGCTGGTGTTTGGTATGGGTCAGAACCATTGTATGTGGCATATCGGTTGAAAAGTTGTGTGGTTTTTTCGTTTTCGAACCGCTTGGAATTGGCTTCGTGCATGGTTCGGTTAAAATCGAATTTATGTAACCGGGAGTAGGCCGCAAAGGCCTTTGTACTCAACCATGTACCGGGCTTGTGAAGGCTTTTTTCTATAAAGAGTGGAGCCAGTTGACTGTATAACCACTGGCTTTGGTTTAAGGCGGCTTCTACATTTTCTTTGGGCTCGTTAAGTTTTTCAAGAAACTCTTGTTTTAGCTTTTCTCTGTCGGCCCAGGCTGTAAGCTTGATGCCATCCGGGAAGAAGTAGCGGCAAGTTTCATCCAGTTGCTCATAAACAAATGAGTCGGCCGGATTCATGCCACAAAGTTCAAAAAGCTCATCTACCAAAGCAGGAAGGGTAAACAGAGAGGGGCCGGCATCAAAGCGATAAGCTCCAAGCCGGATTTCGGAAAGCTTACCTCCGGGGTAGTTGTTGGCTTCGAATACAGAAACCGTATAACCTCTTTTGGCCAGGCGAATAGCAGCGGCAATACCGGCTATCCCTGAACCAATAACAATAGCAGTTTTGGCCATGGATTAGTAGTCTGAAAATTGGAGGTTGAGGCTTCCTAAAATCCGAACGAATTCAATTGAATCCAAAGGATAAAAACCAAAGAAGGGTTTTTTTGTTTACCAGAGGACTAATTCGCTCTTTAATTGAGAGCAAAATACTAAAATATTTTAAGCATAGCGGTCTACCCCAATTAGGGGAGATTGAATAGACATCTTTTTCTCTGTTATTTGTTCGGCCAAAAGGTGTCCGGTTACTGGGCCAAGGGTCCAGCCCAACATGGCGTGGCCGGTGCCAATGTACAGGTTATTGGCTTTTTTGGTGCCTCCTATGTATGGCAATCCGTCAGGCGTGCAAGGGCGCAGCCCCGCCCAGGGTTTAACGGTGCTGAAGTCTACATCGCGGAAGTCGGGCATAAACTCTTTAATGCTCTTTACAATTCCGTTGATACGGTTTTGTCGAATGTCATGATTGTGACCGGAAAGTTCCATGGTTCCTGCAAAACGTAAGCCGTCCTGCATGGGCGTAGTAGCTAACCTGCCTTCTACTAAAATGGCCGGCAACGAAGTCATTTTGGGTGGATTGTTGAGCATAAAGCTATAGCCTTTTCCCGGCTGGAGAGGAATGTTCAACCCCACTTGCTTGGCCAGAAGGGGAGACCAGGAGCCGGCTGTTATCACCACATGATCGGCTTCAAAGCTGTTGTCTTGTGTAGTTACGCGGGTTATTCTTCCATTGTCGCGCACCAACTTTGTTAGTGTTTGCCCATAATGAATTTTGACGCCTAGTGCTGCTACCTTTTGCTGAAACAACTTCATAAACTGGTGTGGGGTCATCCAGGCATCGCAGGCAAAATAGACAGACCCATGCATGTCGTATTTCACGGCAGGTTCCAGGCGTTCCGTTTCCTCGCGTGTGAGTACTTCTGCTTCCAGTCCCATCTTCTGGGCCATTTCTACCAGTTCTACTTCATGCTTTAAGGTTTGCTCCGTTTTACAGATCATCAGCAAGCCGGGCTTTTTGTAGCCTGCATCAATTTGCTCTTCATGAATGATTTGCTCATAAAGCTGCTGTGATTTTACCATCAGGTCGCGCAGTACCGGAGCTGCCGCCTGTACTTTGCCATGGGTAGCTGCTTTCTTAAACAACCAGCCCCAGCGCAGCAGATCGCTGTTGAGTCTGGGTTTAATATAAAATGGGCTTTCCGGATTCAGCATCCAGCGCAGCCCCTGGCTAATGATACCGGGTGAAGCCAAAGGAATAAGATGGCTCGGAGAAACGTAGCCCGCGTTGCCAAATGAACAGTTATTATTGCCATCTCCGGCATCAATAATTTCTACCTGTAGCCCTCGCTTTTGTAGATAATACGCGGTGCTAAGCCCTACAATGCCTGCGCCTACTACTAAAACCCGTTGTGTACTCATTTATATTACGCTAAACCCATAAGCATAAGGGTCGGAGTCGTCAATCAATATGGTGTTGTAGCCGGTTATTTTGGCCCAGCCTTCAATACTTGGAATAATGGCTGGCCGATCGCCACACTGGGTTTGTTCTTCTACCCTACCCACAAACTGACTCCCGATTATGCTTTCATGAACGAATTTATCACCTTTTTTGAGTTTTCCATGGGCAGCTAGCTGCGCCATACGTGCAGAAGTGCCTGTGCCACAAGGCGAACGGTCTATGGCTTTTTCGCCATAGAAGACAGCATTGCGGGCGTCAGACCCAGGCTGCGTGGGTTGGCCGGTCCACATTACATGAGAAAGACCCTGAATTTTTTCATCGATGGGATGAATAAATTTGTGCTGTTCATTGAGTCTGGCTCGAATGGCTCGACTCCAACGCACAAGTTCGAGAGCCGAATAGTCGGCCAAATCGCTATAGTTTTCTTGTGTTTCTACAATGGCATAGAAGTTACCACCATAGGCCACGTCTACCTGTAGCCGACCCAACTGGGGGCAGTCAACCTCTATTTTGCTTTGGTGTAAATAGGAGGCAATGTTGGTGATTTTTACAGACTTAACTTCATAACCCTCCTGAACATATTCGGCCACTACCAGCCCCGCAGGTGTCTCTAAGCGCAATATGCCGGGTGTCTTTGGACTAACCAGTCCTTCTTCCAGCATTATGGTAACGGTGCCGATGGTACCATGCCCGCACATGGGTAGGCAACCACTGGTTTCGATATACAACACACCGATATCGTTTTGTGGGTCGGAAGGTGGGTAAAGTATGGATCCGGACATCATGTCGTGCCCGCGAGGTTCAAACATGAGTCCTCTGCGAATCCAGTCATACTTCTCCATGAAGTGCAATCTTTTTTCGCGCATGGTTGCGCCTTCCAAAGGAGGCCCCCCACCGGCAACGAGTCTCACGGGGTTGCCACAGGTATGGGCATCGATACAAAAGAACCTCTTTTTCAAGGGCGTATGGTTAGTTTAATTTATATTTTTTTGTCCGTCAGGTTCGCTTTCAAAGTTTAGGATTGTCCCTTCAGAATGGTGGAGGTCAAAAGATAAAACTTTAATTTACCTCTGTTCTAACCCGATGTCATTCCGAACGGGTCTGCCCACAAGCAAGTTTGTTTCAGAATCGTAAGGAAATTGTAACCTAATTCTGAGAAGACCCTGATCCCGAAGTCTCGGGACAAGGTGACGATCCTGACTTAGCTTCTCTAAATATTGAGATAATCTGGCAGAACCGGTCGGTTTTTCAAACCCTCATCAATAATTTGAAGCACTTTTTTTCTTTCCTCTCCATGTAGGGGGAGTCTGGGTGCTCTCACATTTTCTGTACCTATACCGATTGCCACTTCGGCCAGTTTAATGTTTTGAACAAGTTTGGAATTAATGTCCAGTTCAAGAAGCGGTAAAAACCAGCGGTATATGTCTCTGGCTTCCTTGATTTTCCCCGCTTTTTGCAATCGATATATGGCAACGGTTTCGGCAGGAAAGGCACATACCAGCCCCGCAACCCATCCATCGGCACCCATGAGCATGCTCTCCAAAGCAAGAGTGTCTACTCCTGAAAGTATTTTGAACCGGTCGCCAAAGCGGTTTCTCATTCGGGTAACGTTAGAGATGTCTCGGGTTGACTCTTTAACGGCCTGTATATTTTCACACTCCATTAGCGACTCGAACATATCCAGGGTTACCTCAATCTTATAGTCTATCGGATTGTTGTAGATCATTATGGGCAAGTCGGTGGATTGGGCCACTGCTTTAAAGTAAGTTACCGTTTCGTGATCATCGGCTTTATAACGCATAGGAGGCAACATCATCAAGCCATTGGCTCCATTGGCTTTGGCCTTTTCTGCTGCTTTTATGGCTCCTTTGGTGGTTTGCTCGGCAATATTCATTACTACCGGCACCTTACCTTTAGCCAGCTCTGCAGTGTACTTTACAAGTTCATCTTTCTCGTCTTCCATCAATGAGCTGGCCTCTCCAAGAGTGCCTCCAAGTATTATTCCGTCAACTCCTGCGCTTAGCTGGGCTTCGATGTTTTTAGCAAACATTTCATGATCAAGGCGGTCGTCTGCCGTAAATTTGGTGGTAACAGCCGGGTACACCCCTTCCCAATTCACTTTCATAGCTTAAATTTTTCTCAAAGCTACTGTAGCTAATAGAGCTCTGCTTCTTAGAAATTGATCAATAGTGATGAAATATTTGCATAATCATTTCTGCTTCGCTTCGCTCACTCGTTGTGGGATGAGTAAATCGAACTTAATTACTCCCTCATTCTCCATGTAATGCTCAAAATCGGCAATGTATATTCCTTCCTTAGAGGTAAAGAAAACCGAAGTGGTATACTGCTTGGGTACTTTATACTCACCAATCTTTTGTAGGTGTCTGTCGGCAATGATAAATGTTTTTCTTAAGTGGGATGCTCCCGATTGAATTTCCTCCTTACTCCTTGGAAGAAAAGTTTCGCGGATAAAGTACTCTTCCTTAGCATTTGGAAAGTAGAGTATTTTATAATACTTGGGGTTCATTTGGCTGATGTTACTCCTTTCTTCATAAGTAGACATGTCCATATAGTCGGAGAGGTTAGAAGAGTAGGGCTTAATGTTGTTGAAGTATTCTGAACCTAGAGTGAGCTTTTTATTCAACTGTCCATCTTGGGAGTAAGTGTATATATGAGGTTCTATTCCATAACTGATAATGAATTCCTTTCTTTTTTCAGCGTAGCAGCTGAAGGTATTGGTGGAGTAATTAATGCCCCAGCAGTGTGTTGCGTATGATTGAGGAGGGAAAATGAGGCCTGTTAAATTTTCAGTGGCCAGGTTTAACTCAAGTAGAACGGGTTTGTTGCCAAAGTTGGTGTCGGGTAATCCCTGAGCGTTTATGTAAATCTTTTTCCCATGTCTATATAATCGGTTGTCGTTGGTTATCGCAATATTGAATGGACCATTGGAGCGGAAAAGGTCAGATTCACCAAAGTTGTATGTTCTCAGTTTTTCACCCCTTTCATTAAATAGAAAGGCCCTGAGTTCCCAGCCGTTGTAGATAAATACCGAGTCCATGCCAATGGGTAGATGGGCAATAAGGTCTTTGCGATTCCCGATACCATCAGGTCCCTCACTTTGAAATGATACAACCTTAAACGACTTGCCGCTGTCAGCGTCATAGTAGTGCAGGTTACCAGTTAGTTGATTAAAAAAGGTGAAGAATGTTTTTCCTTTATACTCGAACTGGTTGAGGTTATTGTTAAATAGTCCTTGAGTGGAATCCAACGTTAGAATAATTGAGCTAGATGGTGCTAATGTGCTGGTTTTTTTATGGTTCCAATCTGTTGAATTGATTTTGTTTTCTTTTGAACAAGAAAACAAAATCAAAAAGATTATTAGAATAAAAAGACAATATAACTTCATTAGTTTGGTAGGGTTGCTTAATTAAGTGGCAAGACTCAGGAGATCCTATTTGAAAACCCTTTTTTGCTTAGCTTATAACCATTTTTGGATGTTTAACCAATGACATGGCTTGTTAGTAAGTGTTTTACATTCCATGGGTATAGTGCTCAATGAGTAGCTCTATAATTTAAAAATAATTATTGGAGCAATAGAATTGCTCCAATAAGGTGATCCGTTCAAGTTTATTCCGCCTCAATTTCCTAAATGAACTCATTTCCAGTGCAACCGTAACCCGGAGGAATTGACAAGCACTGCTTTCCTCTTCCATCCTTTCCTGGGCTACAATAGCCAGAGCCTCCGCCATCACCCTTTATCCGTATTCCTCTGTATTGACCGACTGTTCGCCCTCTTGTAGGTGTTCCTTCTAGGTTTGCGACAGGTCGCACCCCTGCGGACACCTATAAGACAGGCAATAATGCCTTGGAGAATTCAGCTTTTGATAATGATTCAATTGGATATCATTGAGCAGGGTTTGACTGTTTGTATTATTTCACATAAGACAAGTATATATTATGGTATAAAACAAATAGGGCTAGCCCCATTTATTTTAAAAATCCGTTTTGTACTTATGCCTGAATTTAGAGAGAATAAAGAAGGGATAACAAACTCAAATATTCTACCCTAGATGCAAATTCAAAAAACAGTATCGAAGTAACAACTAGCCCAATATCTATCTTTGATAATTTACTTTTGAAAACCCGAAAGATTAAGTAAATGCTAGCTGCCACACAAGAAAATGATATGGTTCCGGTAAGGAAGTTGTGCTTGTTAGATATATCGCATGCTTCGAAATATAATATGAGCAGCTCACTTTTTAGGAGAAGAAGCACTATTGTTAAATTTAAACAGATCAAAAATTTATTCGTTGTATACCTCTGTGTTAAAAAAGCCAGAAGAGCAAAGGTTAAAGGTGCGGTTATTAATCCTAAAATTCTTGCGCTTTCTTCTAAAAAATCCAATAGACTAACCAGTGAAAACGAAAACAATGAGCATAAAATATATATGCTCATTGTTTTCAGAATTATGCCAAAAATGGGTTTCATTAGTATGGATTATGCAAAAAATTAACCACCTGACTTACTGACTTGTTTCTATACTCAATGTATATGGTTTTTTCAACTTAGATGAAGCGAGTAAAACCGTTCATGATTGGATGTTGGATTACGACCAAAACAGACCACACAAATCTCTCGGATATAAAACACCTAATGAGTATGCTGCCTTAATTAATCAAAACTCCAATTTTGAATGGACCGAACCAAAGGGAAGCTTACATCCGATAGCGGTGAAACTATTCCCACTTTTGAAAAGCTGACTTGTAGATTCCTTGCTGAGATTCGTTGATCTTTAATTTAAAATAGAAGGTTGAATCCCTGATGGCAAGAATATTTAAGAAAGGTAGGTTTTTAAGTGGTAGCTTTTCCCAGCTTTTAGAATCGCTGTTCCATTTGAAAATAAGCCCATTTGACTTGGAGGCCTTTGAGACTCCTATATACAGGTAACTCGATTTAGTAAAATCATCACTAACGACTCTGGAAAAGTAGTCGTATTGACCAGCAAAGTATCCATAAATAAGTTTTGAATCAGTATCAGAAGCTACCTGTTTTAGGTCTAGTTCATTTATTGGTTCACCTGACTCACTAAGTACTATCACTTTGCCTTCTCTGAAGTTTTGAATCGCATAGAATTTGTTGTTGTCGATTGAGGAAACTTGATAGTTTATACTTTTGTAAGGGTTCAAGAAAGTTGTTTCACTGGTTTTATGGATTACTGAAATGGTATCTAGTTCTTCATTGGCCTTTTTAAATAGAACAGCTGCTTCAATTTCATGTCCATTGGACTTAATACCATAGGAGTCAAAATGTATCAAAAGATGACCGTTGGGTGTATTAATCTCTTTTTGATAGTAGACCTTTTTAGAAGACTCATATTGCAGTTTAATTTTCTTGACCCTTGTTTTTCCAGATATAAAATCTATTCTGTATTGATGGCTATTTTCAGGCCTTGCCGCAAAAAAGGCTTTGTTATCCATTTGGTAAAGACCAGAAACAGCAGGTTCACGATGTCCTTTTAATTCTATCTTATCGTGTAGAAGGTTATTCTGGTCATAGATAAAAACCTGACCTGGAAACTTTACTGATGTTATCAACTTATAGTTCTCTAAAATGATAAACTCATCAATAGTAACCAGATCTTCAGTGGATAGGTATAATTCTCCATTTTGCTTAAAAACAATGATCGAGTCTTTACTATCAAGAAATGGCAATTGTTCTTGAGCTACACAAAAGTTGACAAAAATCAATTTAAAGGTTAGTGCTACGTATATTCTCATTTAATATCCATTATTGCTTTAACCACTTGAACTTTATCACTAAAAGCGCTGCTTAGAAAAAATTCTAATGTATCGCTTTCAATAACTCC
This sequence comes from Roseivirga sp. UBA1976, assembly GCF_002336325.1. Taxonomy (NCBI): domain Bacteria; kingdom Pseudomonadati; phylum Bacteroidota; class Cytophagia; order Cytophagales; family Roseivirgaceae; genus Roseivirga; species Roseivirga sp. UBA1976. The sequence continues at coordinate 58,749 of NZ_DDDQ01000039.1, forward strand.
TGATAATTTTGGATTAAAGGGGCCTATAAACGTTTTAGAGAGATTCACTTCATACGCTGTTTTTTTATCAAGATTTACTTTCATTAGGTAGACATCATTATCTCCATGAGATTTTAATAATCGTTGGTAGCCTAGATAAAAAATATTTTTACCCATTTCTTTTACAAAGAAATGATTGAGGTCATTTGTAGGTGCTGGAAGTCTTTCTTCAGAGTAAAATGGAATACTAGAAGGGTTGAAGGTATATGATCTATGTGAAGCTCTTACACTAATGAGCTCAAGCTGATTGTCATCTTTATAGACCCTCAGTTTGTCCTCATGGTCAAATAAGAAATAGTGTTTGTTGTCTATTTGGCTATATCTAAAGAACTGAAAGGGTGTTTGACTAAATTGACCTACCTCTGCTAGATTTTTAGGAAATGCTCCTATACTCTTGATGAACTTTCCTTCCAAGTTAAACGCAGCCATGAGAGGGGATTTCTGAAAGAACTCTTTTGAATTGTTAATACCTATTATGTTACCAACTGATATGTAAACTAACTTCTCATGATTTGAATATTCTAAATGTGGTATTTTAAGAAACCATAAATCTTCTGGAAATTCAAGATTAATTTTTTGGTCAATTTTCCCAAACTCATTAACAATGAATAATGTGGGGTTTCCAGCAAACAGTAATAATGCTTTATTTTCCTTTGGCATATATTCATAAGCGATTGGAAGTGAGTTTGGATATTCATAATGATTCTCAAGATTCTTTTTATCGAAAAGGAATTTAATTTTCCCTGATTTATCGTAGACCCTGATAACACCTCCACGGCTTACAAAACAATAGTATTCCCCTTCTTTCTCATAAGTTAAGTTGGCTGATGATGGATCAAAAAAGTCGTTTTCTCCTAATATTAGTGTATCTACAATCTGGAGTTTGGTATCGTGGTATTCATAGTCATCTATTTTGCCTTCCTTGTATAACTTTTCTTTTCCCTTTTCACAAGAGAAAATAAACACTGAAAAGCAGGACAAAAAAGGAATAACTCTTGCATTAAAAGCGTGACCTTTTTGGTTACGCTTTTTTAATAGAAAATTGACTTTCAAACCTATCATTCTCTTTCCGACATCATCAACATATTGACACATGCAGAACTAGTTGCATCAAAAACGGCTCTGGTATCTCCATATTCACATCCGTCAGTTGATAAAAATTTTCTATCACAATATTCGTGAGTTATTTCACAACCCTGAACGTTTTCTGTGAAGCTATACGTCCATTTCGTGGCATGTGCAGTAGCACTGAAAGAGATCATGCCTATAACAAGTAAGGCAACACTTAGAATTTTTCTCATGATTTGTTATTTGTTTATTTGAAGCCTACTCACTTAAGGCTTTTCGGCATTACTCCTTAAGCAGCTACTATACTATTCTTAGAATTAATGGATGAATTAGTACTGTGTCTGCTATTTGTTCGTTCGCCAAGCGGCAGGATGAGCGTCATTCTTTCTTTTTTCCGGAGCTGAAAGTGAGATGAACTTAGTTTATAAATTTTATAATAAAAATTAAAATCAAAAAATAAATATAAAAAATGCAAAATTATATTTTAAATAGTGGATTAGAATCTTTCAAAGTGGACATATCAAGTCAAGTTTATTTTAACAATGAAATAATTTTGTTCTGCTTAAAATATTTAGATTTCCTTGATGAAAGTTCTTCCTTTCAAAATTCCGAAGGTTGAAAACAGCTCATTCCATTTGCAAATTGATGATGAGCCTTATTTCTACGACAAGCTCCATCAGCACCCGGAGTTGCAGCTAACATGGATTGTGAAGGGGGAAGGAACGCTTATTTATGGAGACTACCTGGGAGAATTCATGCCCAATGAGGTTTACTTAATTGGCAGTAATGTGCCCCATGTTTTCAGAAGCAAAGCGGAATATTACCAGCAAGCGGACAAACGGGTTTTGGCCAAAACTATCTTCTTTAAACCAGACCTTGTAAAAAAGGGACAGTCTGTTTTCCCTGAATTGAGTCAGTTAGAGGGCTTGCTGTTGGCCGCGGATCGTGGCTTAAAGATAAACCCTACTGCCAGCCCAAAGCTGATTCACCAGATGAATGCAGTATTTGAGGCCAACCCGCTTTCCAGACTTGGCCAAATTCTCTGCTTAGTTGATGAATTCGGAATAACAGAGTCTCAGGTATTAAGCCAGTGGCCTCAAAAGCCTTTAAAAGAACAACATGGCCGAAGGTTAGACGATGTTTTTAAGTTCACTCTGGAAAACTATCACCGTCCCATTCAATTAGAAGAAGTGGCCGAAGTGGTCCACATGAACAAGGCAGCCTTTTGCCGTTATTTTAAACAGCACACCCGAAAAACCTATCTCAACTTCCTCAATGAAATCAGGCTGCAGAAAGCCACTGAATTGCTCAAAAATTCTGAAATGCCTATCGCCCAAATTGCTTATGAAGTGGGTTTTAATAACCTTTCGAACTTTAACAGGACTTTTAAGTTAATGAAAGGGCGTACACCGATAATGGAGCGTTCGAGATTTACAATTGCCTGACAATCGACTCAAAATCCAGGCTCTGCCAATGTTCCTCAAGACTCTCTTGCTCCATTACCTTATCCATAATCTTCTGTTGCTTCCGCCCAATTTCCAGGGCCTCGGAATAACGAAGATCACTGAAGGTTACCATTGAGTAGAGCGGAAGCCATTGATTAGGGTAGAGCTCATTCAGTCGCTTTTCAATCTTTTTTTGAAGAACGAATTTAGGGTCGGCCACCTTGTCGCGCATTTCTATAAAGTTGTATAGGGCCAAATCGGCTATGGCCTCAGCGTCCGGCTTGCGCAGTTCCTGATACCGGCTAAGTACCTCGGCATTCAAGGTTCCTAGTTCTTCAAGCAGTTGGTTTAGCACATGACAGTCTTCAAACCCCGCATTCATGCCCTGTCCGTAAAACGGAACTATGGCGTGAGCGGCATCGCCAATAAGGGCACAGTTTTGTTTTACCCACGGATAGCACCGCACTGTAACCAAGCCCGAAGTTGGGTTGCTGAAGAAGTCTTCTACAAAGTCGGGCATTAAGGGTACAGCATCGGCAAATTCACGGTTAAAGAATGTCAGAACCTGGTCAGGGCTCTGCAAACTTGCAAAAGAGTTTTCTTCTTCAAAGGGAAGAAAAAGAGTTACCGTAAAGCTCTTGTCTAAATTAGGCAAGGCAATGAGCATAAACTTACCTCTTGGCCAAATGTGCAGGGCATGGGGGTCCATAGCAAACTCGCCCTTAGTGGTGGCCGGAATATGAAGTTCTTTGTAACCGGCCGTTATATAGTGCTGCTCATAGTTGAACCTATCGGTGCGCATAAACGAATTTCTCAAAGCGCTAAAGGCGCCATCGGCCCCAAACACAAAATCGGAGTTTACTTCAATACTTCCTTGGGGTGTAGTAAAGTAGGCCGTGGTTGTTTGATGATCTACCCGGTTACATCGGTGTTCAAAATGGAGGTAAACACCTGCTTTTTCGGCTTCATTAAGCAATAGTTCATTGAGTCCGCTGCGCGAAACGGAGTTGATAAACTGTCCTTCCTTTCCGTAGGGATGAAAGTCCAAATTGCCGGCCGTATCATGTATCATTCTACCGGGCATTGGTATGCATCGGGCTTTAATTTCGTCTTCCAGCCCCACGGCCTTCAGTGCTTTAAGTCCTCTATGGCTCAAGGCCAGGTTGATAGAACGACCGCCTTCCAATTGAGATTTCCGGAGGTCCGGGCGTCCTTCATAGGCATGAACATTATAGCCTCTTTTGGCTAGAAAGATGGAGAGCAATGTGCCAACAAGCCCGGCTCCAAGCACTGTTACTTTTTTACTCATAGGTTAAAAAATTTTGCCTAAACCTCCTTTGCTTACCACAATCGTAAAGCCTGCCTGCTGTAGGGGAGCAAAAGAGAGCTTCAGTGCTTCGCCCCCATAAGCGTAAGGATTGACTGAAGCATTAAAATCGTATGTCGTGGCAGAGCTACGCATCAGCATATTTCTTGATAGCTTCCTTCAATAGTCGGCCAAAATGATAAACGTCTTCAAACGAATTATACATAGGAGCTGGAGCAATACGAATAACATTGGGCTCTCGCCAGTCTCCTATTACACCTTCTTCTACCAGATAATCGAACATTAATTTACCATTTCTGTGGAAGTAAATGGAAAGCTGAGCTCCACGCTCCTGAGGGTTTCTGGGTGTAATTATCTCAAATAGCTTGTCTTCACCACTTAATTCATCGATGATGTACTCCAGAAACCCGGTGAGTTTAAGGCTCTTTTCGCGCAATGCTTCCATGCCCACTTGTTCAAAGAGTTGAAGCGAAGCCAGATGAGCGGCAGTAGAAATTACATTTACGTTGCTAAGCTGCCAGCCATCGGCCCCTGGCATGGGGTCAAAGCCTTTTTCCATAAGAAAGCGCTCTTGCTCGTTGTGTCCCCACCAACCGGCAAAGCGAGGCAAATCTTTATCGTAGGCAAAGCGCTCGTGAACAAATATTCCGCTTACATTGCCCGGCCCCGAATTAAGGTATTTATAAGAGCACCAGGTGGCAAAGTCTACGTCCCATTCATGCAAATGCAAGGGAACATTACCTGCCGCATGGGCCAAATCGAAGCCCACAAAGGCTCCCGCCTTATGGCCGGCTTTGGTAATGGCCGGCATATCGAATAGCTGACCGGTGTAGTATTGCAATCCGCCAAAAAGCACCAGGGCCAGCTCGTCTGCATTTTGCTCAATAGTAGAAATAATGTCTTCTGTTCTTAGGGTTTGCTCACCGGTTCGGGGAGCCACTTCTATAAGTGCTTCGGCCGGGTTTAATCCATGAAATTTGAGTTGCGACTCAAACATATACTGATCGGATGGAAAGGCACCTGCTTCGCAAATCACTTTGAAGCGCTTTTTTGTAGGTCTAAAGAAAGAAACCATTAACAGGTGAAGGTTTACAGAAAGGTTGTTCATGCATACCACCTCCAGGGGTTTAGCACCTACAATTTTAGCCAGAGCGGCTTTGCTTGCTTCATGAAACTTGAGCCAAGGTCTTTCTTTGGGTACAAAATGACCTTCGACTCCGTAGGTTTCCCATTTCTTCATTTCTGCTTCCACAAAAGTGCGGGCTTGCTTGGGTTGTAGCCCCAGCGAGTTGCCTGTAAAGTAATAAGCGTCTTTACCTTTTATTTGTGGAAAGTGAAATTCATTCCGCCACTCTCTAAGCGGGTCGTTCTTGTCTGCCACTTGGGCAAACGCTAAGCTGTTTTCGTAGATCATCCGAATAGTTTCAGTTGATTATAACCAGGTATGGAGTTTTCGTGTTTAAGTAGCCATTCTTTTCGATGCAGGCCTCCGGCATATCCGGTCAGGCTGCCATCGGTGCCAATTATTCTATGGCAGGGTATAATTATGGCTATAGGGTTTTTCCCATTGGCCGAACCCACCGCTCGTATTTTTTTGAGGTCACCCATTTTTATGGCTTGTTTGGCGTAAGTGGAGGTTGAACCAAAGGGTACGCTGAGCAGATTGTCCCACACTTCTTTCTGAAAATCGGTGCCTTCCGGAGCAAGCGGAACGTCAAAAGTTTTGCGTTTGCCCTCAAAGTATTCTTTGAGCTGAAATTTACAGGTGCGAACTATGTTAGGAACCTTTCCATCGGTCGAGCGTTCGGCCTCATCGGTAAACGACACCAGTTTAATGGCCGTTTCATCGCCCACTATTTTGAGCTTACCGATGGGGGTTTCCAGAAAGGATATGGCTGTGTGCTTCACTACTCAAATATTTCGCGTTTCAAATTGAGCCATTCCAGCGCGGCATTGCAATAAATATCTTCAACAATTTCCGGGGCCAGATTCATTTCCTCAATGTAGGCTCCTATTTCCAAATCGCCTAAGGGGAAGGGGTAGTCCGAACCTAACATAATGCGCTTGGAACCTTGCATTTTTAGTACATACTCGAGTAGGTCGGCATCGTGGGTAATAGAATCTATCCAGAATTTTCCTAAATACTCCCTGGGGTTTACGGGGTTGTCTATGGCCACAAGGTCCGGACGACAGTTAAACCCATGCTCAATTCGGCCCAAAGTAGGTAAAAACGACCCACCGGCATGCGAGAAGCAAATGCGCAAATCCGGGAGACGCTCCATTACTCCGCCAAATATTAGCGAGCAGGCTGCACGTGAAGTTTCGGCCGGCATTCCTACTAACCACGGAAGCCAGTAGCGTTCTATACTCGAGAAGCCCATCATGTTCCACGGGTGGATCATTATGCACATACCCAGCTCCTGGCAAGCTTGGAAAATGGGGAAAAACTTGGGCGAGCTTAGGTTTTTATCGTTGATATTGGATCCTATCTGGATGCCCGGCAAACCGAGTTCATTTTTACAACGCTCCAGCTCCTTTACCGCGAGGTCTTCATCTTGCATAGGCAGTGTAGCCAGGCCAACATAGTTTTTAGGGTACTTGTGGCATATTTCGGCCATGTGGTCGTTGAGAAAACGAGCCATTTCCCATCCATCTTCAGGCTTGGCATCATAGCCAAACATTACAGGAATGGTTGAAACTACCTGCACTTGTGTATGGTGCCGGGCATATTCTTCAATTCGTAGTTCAGGGTCCCAGCAATTGGCTTGTATTTCTCTAAAGAATTTTGCTCCCTTCATCATCATAGCGGCCCCTTCTTTGTGGTGGTGCAGATGAATGAAATCACCATATCCGAACTTGTCTGCCCATTTTGGCAGGTGTTCCGGAATGATGTGGGTATGCATGTCGATTTTTAGCATAAGTTATCGGTTAATTAGTTATTAGTTAATCGGGAACCCTGATTACTGATAACTGCTTTCTGAACACTATCCTACGAAACGTGGATCCGTTTCCATCACATGCCCGCAATTTTTGCAGGTGCGCAGTTCTTCGGAGTTATAGAATTCTTTAAATCTTGGAAGAAAGTCTTTCTCAATATTGGTAAGCGGAAAGTAGGTGTCATGAAGCTTGGTGTTGCAGTTGTCGCAGAACCACATCAGTCCATCGGTATGTTCGGGTTTTCTTACTCTTTCAATCACCAGACCTAAAGAGCCTTCTGAACGAATGGGGGAGTGAGGTACTTTGGGTGGGTGTAGGTACATGTCGCCTGGGCCAAGTGGAATGTCAACCGCTTTGCCATCTTCCTGAATACGTACCGTAATGTTGCCTTCCAGTTGGTAAAAAAGCTCTTCGGTTTCGTTGTAGTGGTAATCTTTTCGGGCATTTGGCCCGGCAACAATCATCACAATATAGTCGGTACCTTCCGGATAAAGGTTTTTGTTACCAACGGGTGGTTTCAGTTTGTCGCGGTTTTCTTCAATCCACCGCGTCAGGTTAAATGGTCTTCTTATTGACATGATCCTACTGTTTTTCTAAGTTCAAAATTAATTTCAAATTCTCTCTTTCGAAGAAATTCAATTCATCCTCTGATACCGCACCCTTAAAAGGTTGGTACCATTCGAATTGTCTGAAATATTCTTTCCATTTATCACTTTTAAAGGAATAACCATAAGAGGCGAAGATTTCATTTCGAATTTTGGCTAGTTCGTCTTTGGATAACTTCTCCAATTCCTTTCTATTTTTAAGCCCAATTGAGAAATCAAAGTATGGTCGGTTTGATTCGATTGTTTGCTCACTTTGTTTGCTAAACACCCCCTCCTTAGAAAGGTCGTATTCTACAAGCTTTAGGTCTATCTGTTGGTTTGGTTCATCTTCACACTCCCTTACTATCTTAGTTTCAAGAATATACCATGTCTGTTCTGTTTTATGAGTAAGGTCTTTTTTGGACTCGAATACACAGTCGGCTAAACGTTTCTCTATTTCCAGTTTAGAAATCAGGTTCCCCTCGAAATCGAATGTGTAAACTTCAAGAGCTTCACAATTACCACCAGCAACACAATCGTACCTAATTTCTGCTAAGTAGAAGTTTTGGTGTTTTATTAGTCTTCTAGCCGTTCTGGTCTCAAATTCTTCTCTTTGCTTGTCAAACTCTCCTTCCAGTCTTAAGAATTTATGCTGAAGATCCAGTGGGATTTTTTTCCTGGGAAATAAAGATTTGAAGTTTTCCCAACTGTTGGATGTCTGGCCTGGTAAACTACCAATCGAAACAAGTAATGTAATCAAACAACCGAGTCTTTTCACATCGTCTAAATTACCCAAAAATCGGCTCATGCCTAAATTCGATTTTCATAACTTTGAATGAACCCCAATGTCTATGGATTTAAATTTAAAAGGAAAGTCGGCTTTGGTTTGCGGAAGTACGCAAGGCATAGGAAAAGCCATTGCAGAAGAACTGGCCAACTTAGGGTGCAGCGTTACACTTTGCGCCAGAAATAAGCAAAAACTAGAGGAGGTGAAACAAGGGTTGTTCAAAGCCTCTGGTCAAAAACATCAGATTCTTGTGGCCGATTTTGCTAGCCCAACGGAGCTGAAATCGACCATTGATAAGCATCTGGCCGAGGGCAATCAATATCATATTTTGATCAATAATACGGGTGGTCCACCTGCAGGTCAGGCCATAGATGCCGATGTGGAGGCTTTTAGAATTGCGTTCAACCAGCATTTGGTATGCAACCAGATTTTGGCTCAGGCTTGTGTGCCGGCTATGAAAGAAGCAGCTTACGGAAGAATCATCAATGTGATTTCCACTTCCGTGAAAATGCCCATCCCAGGCTTGGGGGTGTCAAACACCATTCGTGGAGCCGTGGCCAATTGGTCGAAGACTCTGGCGAATGAGCTGGGTCAATTTGGCATTACAGTCAATAACGTATTGCCTGGGGCTACTTCAACGCAACGGCTTACTTCAATTATTGAAAACAAGTCGAAGAAGACGGGTAAATCTGTAGGGGAAGTAGAAGCTGAAATGAAGTCGGAAATTCCAGCCAGACGCTTTGCCGATGCATCTGAGGTTGCTGCAGCTGCTGCCTTTTTGGCTTCTCCGGCAGCCAGCTATATCAATGGAATCAATGTCCCGGTAGATGGTGGAAGAACGGGGTGTTTATGAGGTTAAATAAGCTTCTTTTTGCTTATGTAGTAACCTGGGCTCTTCTGTTATTTGCAGTTCCTAATTCTTTACTTTTTAGCAAGGGTGCTCTGAGAATAATTCTTTTCTTGCTTCCATTTGCTGTTCTACCACTGTTACTTTCAAACATACTTAAGAAGTATGATCTAAAAATCTGGACAAGGAGAATCGTATGTGTGACCTCTGCTTTCCTAGCTATTCCTTACTTAATTATTTCAGAAAACAATGAGTTTAAGAGATTGGAAAGAGAATCGATTACTGCTAAGGGAATTGTTTTTCGTGTTTATATTGACCGAAGACATCGGAGAAGTGTTCAGGCCAGATTTATACACGCTGGAGAAGTTTTTAGAACCTATTTAGAGAGAGATCAGGAGAAGAATTTTGTTGAAGGTGATACTGTAGAGGTTGAATACTTAGAAGAGTTGCCTATTGTGAACAGAATTAAGGAATTGAATCAATAAAGAATGGAAAGGATACTCAATTATATCGGTGGTGATCTAGTCGATCCTCAATCAGGTAAATATTTAGAGAATATTGAGCCGGCTACAGGAAAGGTGTATGGAGAAATTCCGGACTCTGCTCAGCAGGATGTTGAGTTGGCTGTTCAGGCAGCCGAAGAAGCATTTCTTGCATGGTCAAAGACCTCCAGAGAAGAGCGTTCTCGTTATATGCTTAGGATTGCAGACCTGATCGATGACAACCTGGAAATGCTGGCTATGGCCGAAGCCAAAGACAATGGGAAGCCGGTAAAGCTGGCCAGGTCAGTCGATATTCCTCGGGCTTCTGCAAATATGAGGTTCTTTGCCACGGCTATTCTACATGAGTCTACTGAGGCACACCAAACCGATGGTGAAGCTTTGAATGTGACCACCCGGAGCCCATTAGGGGTAGTGGCCTGTATTTCTCCATGGACCCTGCCACTCTATCTCTTTACCTGGAAAATTGCTCCTGCTCTTGCTTCGGGCAATACGGTGGTGGCTAAGCCCTCAGAAATTACACCTATGACGGCCTTTATTTTTTCCAAACTTTGCAAAGAGGCCGGTCTGCCCGATGGAGTACTCAATATTGTTCATGGCTTAGGGTCGAAGGTCGGTCAGGCCATAGTTGAACATCCTAAGACGAAGGCAATATCCTTCACAGGTGGAACACAAACCGGAAAAAAAATTGCAAGCACGGCTGCCTCTCAATTCAAAAAACTATCGCTGGAGTTGGGTGGAAAAAATCCCAACATAATCTTTGCCGATGCCGATTTTGAGAAAGCCCTGAAAACCTCTGTGCACTCCAGTTTCGCCAATCAAGGACAAATTTGCCTATGTGGATCAAGAATATTTATAGAACGATCCATTTATAACAAGTTTAAAGAGGCATTTGTGAGCAAGACCAAAGAGCTGCGAATAGGTTCGCCCTATGCCAGCGATACTCAGGTTGGTGCTTTGGTTTCTAAACAGCACATGGAAAAGGTGCTTTCATACATCGATCTGGCCACAAAAGAGGGAGGTGCTCTGCTTGCCGGAGGTCAGCGAGTCGTGCTGGATGGGGAGTTTGCTGAGGGCTATTATGTACAACCAACGGTGTTTGAAGGTCTTTCACAAGAGTGCAGAACTAATAGCGAAGAGATTTTTGGTCCGGTAGTTACCCTGCAGCCTTTTGATACAGAAGAAGAGGTAATTGCTATGGCCAATGCAACTGACTATGGCCTTTCGGCTACAGTTTGGACAAGTCACTTAGACCGTGCCAACCGTGTGTCGGCTGCTCTTCATAGCGGCATAGTGTGGGTAAATTGCTGGCTATTTCGCGACTTGAGAACCCCTTTTGGTGGGGTAAAACATAGCGGTATGGGTAGAGAAGGTGGCTGGGATGCGTTAAATTTCTTCACGGAAAAGAAGAATATCTGCGTTAAACTTTAATTTTGTGACGTACAGCAAATTAAATGGTGTGAATTCAGCCCTAAGTGTGGATTTCGATGTGAATAACTTTTTTGAATTATTGGTTTGTTAAATTTTATTTAATAAAAAATCCTACTAACTTTGACTTCACATGAGGAAGAAATTCCTCTCCTCCAAAGACAATTCGCGAAAGCAATTAAAGATAAGTCTGGGTGTAGGAATCGAAAGATTCACTATGAGTAGTTAGTTACCCAGGTGTTTAGGTGAAAGGGAGTCGCTCCAACGGGAGTGACTCTTTTATTTTAGCCCCTTGTCTTTAAGCCTTACTCTATGCCTGCCATGCCCGTGAATATTTAGCTTCTTTTTGCAACTTTTTGAAAATCAGCAAGTCTCTGATGTAATCTTTTAGGTGCCAGGGTCGTCTTAGAAGACAGACACAGAAAGTCGCAACCAACTAAACTTAATTTAAATCGCCATGGTCAAAAACTATTTGAAAGTAGCATTGCGCTCATTGCTCAAGAACCGAATCTTTTCTTTAATCAATATTACAGGTCTTGCCCTGGGCATTGCCGCCAGTCTGCTCATTATGCAATACGTTAGTTATGAGCTGAGTTATGATAATTTCAATCAGAATGCGAATCGTATTTATCGGCTGAAAACCAACCGATACGAAAAAGGAGTATTGAGCACAGAATGGGCTGCCGGTGTGGTTTCCATTGGGTATTTGCTCAATGAAAACCTGGCCGATGTAGAGGCTTATGCCCGACTGACCCAAACCAGCGGTGTGTTTTCCAGAGGAGACATAGAGTTTGCTGAGAGCAAGGTGTATTTCGCCAATCCATCAGTGTTCGATGTTTTCGATACTAAAATATTATATGGCGATAAGGAAACTGCTTTAGTTGATCCCTCTTCGGTAGCTATTTCAAAGACAACTGCACAAAAATACTTTGCCAAAGTAGATGTGGTGGGAGAAACCATGTATTTCAATAAGAACCGGCCCATTAAGATTACAGCAGTGTTTGAAGACGTGCCCCAAAACTCCCATTTTAAGTACGATATTTTGGCCTCATGGAGCACCATGGCACAAGGAGAGCGAGCTCAACAGGCCAACAGTGTCTGGTATTGGGATGGCTACTTTAATTATGTGATGCTCAAAGAAGGGGTTAATCCGGAAGAGTTTGCCGGCAAGGTCGATGACTTTGTAGAGGCTCAGTGGGGAGATGAAATGCGAGAGAATGAAACCTGGATGGACTTTGATCTTCAGCCATTGAGAGACATTCATCTCTACTCGAACTATATGATGGAAGCAGAGGTGAATGGCGATGGTGATGCGGTATATGCGCTTCTTGGCATTAGTTTCTTTATCATAATTATTGCATGGGTGAACTACATTAACCTGGCCACAGCCAAGTCCATGGAGAGGGCTAGAGAAGTAGGTCTGCGTAAAGTCTTAGGTTCGCTGCGAGGACAGTTGATCAGGCAATTCCTTACCGAAAGCTTTTTAATTAATCTGCTGGCAGTAGTGCTGGCCTTTGGTATTGTGGTTTTGGCTCTGCCTTCTTTTGCGCGTTTGGCAGACCAGCCCATAACCATGGAGCTTTTCATGCAGCAGGGCTTCTGGGTAGGCCTGGGGGCACTTTTTTTAGTTGGAACATTTCTTTCAGGGTTATATCCGGCTATGGTGCTATCGTCTTACAAACCTATTGATACCCTGAAAGGTGGTGCGGTGTCTGGCTCAAGGGGTGCTTGGCTAAGAAAGGGGCTGGTGGTTTTTCAATTCATGGCATCTGTGGGCTTGATTATCGGCACTTATACGGTTTATGAACAGATTTCATTTATGAGGAACCAAGAGCTTGGGGTAAACATAGACCGGACTTTGGTAATTGAGGGGCCAAGTGTCAGAGATTCCACTTATCAGGAAAAACTCACCGCTTTTGGCGATGTAATGGAAGCCAATGCGAACGTCAGGAAAGTGGTAGTAAGTACCGGTGTGCCAGGTAGATCGGTCGATTGGAATGCAGGAGGAATCAGAAGACAGGGAGAGCCGGACACCGAAGGTAAGCAATACAGGGTTTTGGGTATAGGTTATGATTTTGTGGAAACTTATGACTTGAAGTTGGTAGCTGGGAGAAGCTTTGATGAGAGCTTTGGCGATGAAGGCTCCAAAATTCTTTTCTCTCGGTCGGCTGTAAGGCAGCTTGGTTTCGATAATATTGAAGATGCACTGAATGTGGATATATACTTTTGGGGGCAGAACTATACCATAATAGGGGTTCTGGAAGATTATCATCATACTTCGCTCAAGGAAAATTATGATCAACTGATTTTTAGGCTTATTCCCGATGCCAGCAACTACTATTCGATAAAGTATGAAGCGGCCAATACTCAGGAAGTCATTCGACTGGCGGAGGAAAATTGGGCCAGGTTCTTTCCGGGAAACCCATTTGAATACTTCTTCCTGGATGATCGATTCAATGAACAGTACAAGGCCGATCAGCAATTTGGTAGTGTATTCACCATTTTCTCAGGCTTAGCCATTTTCGTGGCCTGCTTAGGATTATTTGGATTGGCTGCCTTTATGACTGCCAAGCGAACCAAGGAAATTGGCATTCGAAAAGTGCTAGGAGCTTCCATTTCAAGTATTCTGCAATTGCTTTCTACTGACTTTATGAAGTTAATTTTAGTGTCGGTGGTTCTGGCAATTCCTGTAGCCTATTATGGCATGGAGCAATGGTTGAACGGCTTTGCCTTTAGAATAGATCTCTACTGGTACATTTTTGCCTTGCCGGCCGTGCTGGTTTTGACTATTGCCTTGTTAACGGTAAGCTTCCAGACTTTCCGGGCGGCTAAGTCTAATCCTGTGGAGAGTTTGAGGTATGAGTAGATGTATTTAAAGGTATTTTTTGACTAGTCACCTATCCAAAAAATACCTTTAACATCAATTGCCTCGGAATACCCGGTTTCGATATTTGCCCATCCCAACAAACCGAGTTGTGTTTTGATGAGATAATAGAATTCACTCAAGTTATCTTTTTTATAGGCTAACACCACCTCTATTTTATAGTTTGGAGGCAATGCTGCGATCTCTGTGTTCATTTGTCTATCCGTATATAGTTTGATGCTCCTTAGGGTTTCGGTTTGTAAGCCTAGATGATAAAATTCAGGTTCTATTTCGACTGTTTTGTAGTTCTCTAGGAGAACAAACTTTTTTCTTATAGTGAAGGGAGCGTTGTAGCGTCCTACTGTATAGAATTTGTCATTTTGAGGCATAAATAACTCTGTGCCTCCCATGAAATTTCTGCCAATCGAGTCATTTTCTGAATCAAAAACATAAAAATGAGGGTCGCAACTTGGTCCCCAGGAAAAAAGTAGGGCTAATTCCTTGTTTGGATTTTCGGGTGGGTTAAAATAGAGCACGAGAATGTCAGTATCTCTCAATTCATCCCTCAACGGGTTATGAGTTTCTAGATATTGAACCTCTTTGTTGACTATTCGAACTTTATTGGGGTCGAAGTGGATTTTAGGCTCAGATTCCACCCCTTCTATTTTACAGGCATCAGCGTTGCCTAATTCCAAGCTTGTGAGGTATGAGAATGCTTCTTGGCCCATCAAGGTGAAGGAGCAGATTCCAAAAATGATTATGAAAACGGAGCGCATGATTAATTCAATCTAGTGATTTGATGTATGCTTCTCAAAATTACTTTCGTACTTCTCACTTTCTGTTCTCATCAACTTGTCCCAAAAGGTAAAGTATAGGCCAAAATTGTATTTGTATTGAGTGTGATGAAGGCTGTGATGCGTGGCACCAATAAACCATTTCCCTAGCCAATGTTTATGAAAGCCTTTCGGGTAAATCTCCACATTGGAATGATTGATAGCACTAGTGATGGTCATAAAAGTGAGTAAAGCCACAATGGTCCAATAATGCATTGGGAGAAAGAGCACGATTACAGGAATGATCAAAGACTGAAGCAATCCCTCTCCCGGGTGGAATGAAAAGCTGGTCCAGGGGGAGGTGATATGACTGTCATGATGTGTTTTATGAATCAGTCTGTAAACCCTTGGTTTGTGCATCCATCGATGAAGCCAGTAGTAATAGGTTTCATGAATGAAGGCGGCAATCAAAAAGCTCGTAGGAACCCACCACCAGCCGAACCGATCGATCTCTTCATAAATAGCAGTATACCCCAATTGCCACATCACCACCATGCCTGCGCCCGCCAAGGCAAAAAGCATAGAAGTAAAAGTGGACCAGAATATTTCCTTTCGAAACTGCTTTTTAGATGTGCCCGAGCTGAATATTTTTCTGCTTCGGGTCGATTTTGGGTCAATTACATAAAACACCAGATAGAAGATGCCTGCTACCAATGAGTAGCGAAAGACCACCACCAGAAACATAAGCCCTGTTAGTATCAGGAAGTTTTCTGCTTGGGTGAAGTCGTATTGATACATGGGTGTTTGAGAAGTTTGAAAATAGGAACAAATAAAGAGGTCGGGCTGTTTTAAGACAGTTAAATTTGGCGAAATGAAAGGAAAATTTGATGCTTTAGTTAGTCAGGATCAGCCGGTGTTGGTTGATTTTTATGCCGATTGGTGTGGCCCTTGCCAAATGATGGCACCTGTGTTGAAGGAAGTGGCACAGGAGATGGGCGACAGGCTTAAGGTCATTAAGGTTGATGTAGATAAGAATCAACCAATAGCTCAAAGATTTGGCGTTCGGAGCATTCCAATGCTTATTCTGTTCAAAAGCGGAGAGATACAATGGAAGAAGGCAGGAGCCATAACCAAACGAGAACTTACTCAACTACTCAGTCAGGTGTAATTAGAGCCTGTCATCCCAAAAGAAATTTTCCAGAGAGGCAATGCTCACATTCTTAAATGCAGGGTGCTTTGTATTGATCACATAGTTGAACTCAGAAGGTATCAGTACCGATGGCACCTTCAGCAAGAGCTGCTTACTTTCTTCATACCATTGAGAGCCTATTCTCTGCAACTGCGGATATGCCTTTACCGATTTCCAGTTTTTGGGGAGTTCTTCATCGGTTATTTCTTCAATCTTTGTTTCTGGGATTTCGATAACCATGGTTCTATAATTTCCGGCAGGAACCACTCCATTGGTATGGGCCAGTAGTTCCAGGGCACACAAGGCTCTGTATTCAGCAGCGTAAATCACATGCTGGCCATCTTTGTTCCACCGGTTCATTCGTCCCGATGCCACTAGCTCAAGGGAATATTCCTCCCTACAGATTCTGAAAACCCTCATTTAAATAGTGTCTCCTGATTCTATGGAGCACAGCTTATGATCTAAAAACTGTATGCCCGATATAGTTTTGAGAAATTGAAATGGCGGCAGGTTGTCAAAAAAGTAATTGGGCTTCTCTAGCCATTCGGTGAGTTTCTCTTTGTTGCCAAACACCTTAACTCCATGCTTCAGAACCGATAACATGGCCAATGTATGCTCTTGCTGTATGGGCTTTAACTCAACGGTTTTGTCTCGGTAGCTTCTATAGGTTTTTACGTTGATGTTCAGGCACTCGGAAATAATTTCATCATTGAGAGTGGTGAACTCTTTAATGAATGGCACATAGTTGGAGCTTATGGTATGGCCTATCAAATAGGCCACAAACGCCTCATCTACGACTGAATCTGGAAATTCGGGTATGGTGTATTCTTTGCCCATACCCTAAGGTATTAATTTTTTCTTGAATCAGGTAATTTTACCTAAATAATTTTCCAAAATTACCTTAAACTGATTTTCGTCTTCAAGCATGCCCATATGCCCAATTTCTGGCAGAATATAACCGTCTATCTTGTCTCTCGCATATATGTGTTCTTCAGAAACCCGGGCGGGAATCCTTATGTCTTCACTCCCTCCTATATAAAGGCAGTGATTCGCTATGTTTTGCCATACTTCAAATCTGTCCTTTCGGTCTCTCATGGCCAGAGTATAAGCCACTATGGTTTCAACTTTCGTATTCACTCCCATGGCATGCACCATGGCAACAGCCTCTTGGCAATAGGCAAGGTTGTTTTTTGCGAATAGACTTGGAGCAAAAGTCTCTATCCACTTTTCATGACCATGCTTGTCAATGAATTCAATTACCCTGTTTCTATTGATTTTTCCTTCCTCCGAGTCTGCAAAGGCAGTAGAGTGTACCAAGCCCACACCAGCTACAAGTTTAGAGTACAGCTCGGCCAGGGCCAAACAAACGTAACCTCCAAGCGAGTGGCCAATAAAAACTGCTTTATCAATTTTCTGATCCTCGACCCAGTCGGCCACTGCAGAGGCTACTGACTCCAGGCTCACTGTGGTTTGCCACAATGGCGATTGACCAAAACCTGGCAGGTCTATGGTGTAAACCTTATAATTCTTTGATAGAGTGGGTACAAGGTGCTTCCACATTTCATGGTTTTCACAGAAACCGTGGATGAGGACAACCGGCAACCCTTCACCTTCAACCTTGAAGTTAATTGCTGGCATAGGAGCTCGTCACCTTTACTCCAAGCATTTGTCTTACGGTGTTGGCAATACCCAGCGGATCGAAACCACATTCAGCGTGCAGTTCGAGTTGAGTGCCATGTTCAACAATTCGGTCAGGGATACCCAAAATTTTGATTTGAGCAGAGTAATTGTTTTGAGCCATAAATTCTAAAATGGCACTGCCGAAGCCACCCATCACACACCCATCTTCTACCGTAACTACTTTCTTGAAGTTCCTGAAAATATCGTGCAACAGTTCTTCATCCAGAGGCTTAACAAAACGCATATCATAGTGGGCAGGAACAAGGCCTTGCTCAGCCAGCATTTCTTTGGCTTCTACGGCATAGTTGCCCATATGGCCAAGAGTTAAAATGGCCAAATCCTTTCCGTCAGAAATTTTTCGGCCGGTGCCAATGGCTATTTTTTCCATGGCCGTGCGCCACTCAGGCATTACACCTTCCCCCCTGGGGTAACGAATAGTAAAGGCCTGTCCTTCGCGCGGAAGCTGAGCCGTGTACATCATGTTGCGAAGTTCGGCCTCATTCATTGGGGCGGCCACAATCATGTTGGGTATGCAGCGCATGTAAGCAATATCATAGGCACCATGGTGTGTGGGGCCATCTGCACCGGCAAAACCGGCTCTATCGAGGCAGAAGTTGACCGGTAAATCCTGAATGCACACATCGTGAATTACCTGATCGTATGCCCGCTGCATAAACGTGCTATATATGTTACAGAAAGGTACCAGTCCTTGCGTAGCCAACCCTGCAGAGAAAGTAACCGCGTGCTGTTCGGCAATTCCTACATCGAACGCCCGATCGGGCATTGCTTTCATCATTATGTTCATGGAAGAACCGGAAGGCATAGCCGGAGTTACCCCCATAATTTTATCGTTCTTTTCGGCCAGTTCTACGAGTGTATGACCAAACACCTCCTGATACTTAGGAGGAGTTGGTTTGTCTTGAACTTTCTTAAAAACCTCACCTGTCACCTTATCGAACTTGCCGGGAGCATGCCAGGTAGTGGCATTTCCTTCTTCGGCCGGTTTGTAGCCTTTTCCCTTTACCGTAACACAATGCAATATTTTCGGACCCGGAATATCCTTCAGGTCATTCAAAACATGGGTTAGGTGGTGTACATCGTGTCCGTCTACCGGTCCAAAATACCTTAAGTTGAGCGACTCAAAAAGATTGCTTTGCTTGAGAAGCAATGCTTTAAGGGAATGCTCTACTTTAGAAATTATGTCTTGGGCACTTTTTCCAAACTTGGAGAACTTGCTCAATATTTTCCACACATCGTCTTTTACCTTGTTGTAGGTGTGGGAGGTTGTCACATCAGTAAGGTAATCTTTGAGTGCCCCCACATTTGGGTCTATCGACATGCAGTTATCATTCAGGATGATAAGTAAATTGGCATTAGTTGAACCCGCATGGTTCATACCCTCAAATGCCAGGCCGCCAGTCATGGCACCATCACCAATAACTGCAATGTGCTGTCGGTTATCGTTCTTGTATTGGTTGGCAATGGCCATACCCAGAGCACCAGATATGGAGGTAGAAGAATGACCTACCCCAAACGTATCGTACTCACTTTCTTTTCTTTTTGGGAAGCCCGAAATGCCGTTGTACATCCGGTTGGTATGGAAAATGTCGCGTCTTCCGGTTAATATTTTATGGCCATAGGCCTGGTGCCCAACATCCCAAACCAGCTGATCGATTGGCGTATTGAATACATAATGAATAGCCACCGTCATTTCTACCACCCCCAAACTAGCACCAAAATGGCCTCCATATACAGAGACGTTGTCTATGATGAATTGTCTGAGCTCATCGCATATCTGAACCAGTTGGGCCTGATCCAGTTTTTTTAAGTCTGCGGGAGAATCGATTTTCGAAAGTAGTGGCCCTGGCTTTATCAACATTGCTTAGTTTGAATGTCTAATGAACAAACAGATACTACAAATGTTTTCATCAGACTTTTATAACAAGCCGTAAAATTAAAAATAATTTTTGCTCCATCCGTTCCATTCTGTCAATCTCTATATATTTGATTCAAAAGAAATTATCCGGTGAGTTTCGAAATAAAGCTTCCATTGTTCGAAGGCCCTTTCGACCTGCTGTTGTTTTTTATTCAGCGAGACGAGCTGGATATTCATGATATTCCCATCAATAAAATCACTAAGGACTTTCTGGACTATCTCCATCATTTGGAACAACTCAACGTTGAAGTAGCCAGTGAGTTCATTTTAGTGGCAGCTACGCTCATGCGTATCAAAGCTAAAATGCTTTTGCCTCGTCCTGTTTTAGACGAAGAAGGCAACGAGGTTGATCCGCGAGAGGAGCTGGTCAGGCATTTGTTGGAATATAAGAAGTACAAATCGGTAGTAGAAGAGCTGGCCAATATGGAACACACCCGTTCCTTGCAGGAGTCTCGTGGCAACATTGCCAGGGAACTTAAAAAGCTTGCTGAAGGAAATAATGTGGAGGCAGAGCTGCAAGATATTGACCTCTATAAATTGCTCAGGGTGTTTCAAAAGGTAATGTCGCGCTATGAATATGAGCAAAGCAAACCGAAGCACGAAGTAGTGCAATATCCCTATTCCATTGCCAAACAGCGCCAGTACATACTGGACCAGTTGGTAGAAATACCGCGACTTTCATTTACACAGCTCATTGAGTTTGAACCCAACAAAATTGCAGTCATATTCAACTTCCTCTCCATTTTAGACCTGTTGCAAATGAGGCAAATTACTATGCACCTGGGAGAAGGCTTCAATAATTTCTGGATTGAGCGTTTGGAAGAAGACCTAGTCTCGGAGGGGTAGCATGGAGCGGGCCAAGGCGCAAAAAGTTCTCAACCCTAAGAGTGTTTGGTTACCTGTTGTTATTGGCATTTCTATAGTAGTCTTTCTGGCTTATAGAGACGATCAGTTTTCAGGCCGTTCACTTCAATTGTTTTCCGATTTCCGGGTGGCTTTCCTGCTTTTTGTGTTTTTTCTACTGCTTATTAAAGACGGGCTGAATGCTTTTCGTATTCGGCTACTCTCTCATGGGCAGTTAAATGGGCTTTCGGCCATACGCATTGTGCTGCTTTGGGAGTTTGCCATTGCCGTAACGCCTCCCGTTATTGGTGCCGCTGCTGTTTTGGTTTTCATAGTATACAAGGAAGGTCAGCCGTTGGGAAAGGCTCTTGCCTACACCTTGTTGCTGGCCATTCTCGATAATCTTTTTTTTCTAACAGCTTCTCCATTGGCAATTGGGTTGAGCAACGGAGCGGTATTTCCGATCTTAAAAGAAGCTCCGGCTTTTTTTGAATCTGGAGTGAGCCGGGTTTTTTGGTTGAGCTATACCTCCATTGCTTTTTATACCTTCTTTATGCTTTCGGCACTTTTATTTTTTCCTGAAACCGTAAAGAAAATACTCACCTACCTAATGACTTTCAGGGTTCTGAGGCGCTGGAAGGAGCCAGTTATTCAGCAAAGTGAGGAGTTGGTGTTAGCTTCAAAAGTGCTGAGGGGCCAATCGCCAGCATATTGGGTTAAGTTGCTGGCTGCCACCTATGCCATCTGGATTTTTAAGTTTGCTCTAATAAACGCCTGGGTGAGTGGGTTTAATCAAGTTTCTGTAAACGACCAGCTTCTCATGCTGGGTCGGCATCTCACCATGTGGGTGGTCATGCTGGTATCTCCTTCTCCGGGCAATGCCGGCACAGCCGAGTTCATTTTTCCGGTTTTCTATGAAGATTTTGCAGGGAAATACACCTTTATTTCCGGCCTGTTATGGCGGCTCACCACTTATTATCCCTACTTAATTGCCGGGGTTTTGCTTATTCCCAAATGGTGGAAAAAATAAAAGCGCCTGAGTGTTTCTCAAGGCGCTTTTAAAACTTGCTTAATGCTTATGCTTAGAATCTCTCAAACTCAGAGAAGAAGAAGTTACCTTCTATGGCTGCGTTTTCGTCAGAGTCAGAGCCATGAACAGCATTTTCGCCAATAGACTTAGCATATAATTTTCTAATTGTTCCTTCAGCAGCTTCGGCTGGATTGGTAGCACCAATAAGGGTTCTGAAGTCGGCCACAGCGTTGTCTTTTTCCAGAATAGCGGCTACAATTGGTCCGGAAGACATGTACTCAACAAGCTCTCCGTAGAATGGTCTTTCGCTATGCACAGCATAGAACTTTCCGGCCAGTTCGGCAGAAAGTCTTGTGTATTTCATAGCGATGATTTTGAAGCCTGCCTCCTCAATCATTTTCAAAATTGCTCCCATGTTACCATCCGCCACAGCATCAGGCTTAATCATTGTAAAGGTTCTGTTACCTGCCATTTTATTTGTCGTAAAATTGTTGCGTTTCAAAATTCGGTCGCAAAAATAGAAGATAATTTCGATTTAAACCCCTTAAGCTACGTTCTTTTAAATTCTTAATAATCAGATAATCAAGGCCTAGCATTGTTTGGTAAAACAATTCTTGTCAAATTTGCCCTCCTTTCAAAGACCCTTAGGGTTGTTGATTGCATGCAAGACATCAAAGAACT
Organism: Roseivirga sp. UBA1976; assembly: GCF_002336325.1. Classification (NCBI taxonomy): domain Bacteria; kingdom Pseudomonadati; phylum Bacteroidota; class Cytophagia; order Cytophagales; family Roseivirgaceae; genus Roseivirga; species Roseivirga sp. UBA1976. Next base: position 80,706 of record NZ_DDDQ01000039.1, read on the forward strand.
TCAAAATAAATTAGCCAAACCCTCTAAAGTCGTCATTACAACCCATGATAAGCCAGATGCTGATGCACTGGGTTCTTCACTGGGAATGGCCAACTACTTGCTCAAGCTTGGACATGAGGTTACGGTAATTACCCCTTCAGATTATCCGGCTTTTCTTCACTGGATGAAAGGTAACGATAAGGTGAAGATTTTTACGGAAGAAGATCCTAACGACTGCCGGCAGTGGATCGAAGAGGCCGCCCTTATTTTCTGTCTCGATTTTTCAGTACTGAGCCGAATCAACGAATTGGGTGAGATGGTTAGAGCGGCCAGCGGCTATAAAGTAAATGTAGACCACCACCTGGATCCGGAAGATTTTGCCGATTTTAGGTATTGGAGTACCCAGGCCGCTGCTACTTGCGAACTTTGCTACCAACTTATTGTAGACCTGGGCCACAATAACCTCATCGATAAAGACATTGCCGAATGTTTGTATGCCGGTATTATGACCGACACAGGAGGTTTTAGGCACCCAAACACAACCAAAAATGTACATGAGGTTGTGGCAAAGCTTATTGAGAAAGGAGCCGATAACAGTAGAGTAGCTAAAAACATATATGACAGAAACTCCCTGAACAGGTTGCGTTTTATAGGCTATGCCCTCAGTGAAAACATGCAGGTGTTGCCCGAGTATCGAGTGGCCTATTTTGCCATTACTGAAGAGGAATTGGCCAGATACGAATCGAAAACCGGTGATACCGAAGGGCTGGTAAATTATGCCCTGTCTATAGAAGGAGTTACATTGGCGGGCCTCTTTAAGGAGGCCGATGGCAAAGTGAAAATATCTCTCCGCTCCATTGGAGACTTCCCGGCCAATGAACTAGCCGCAAAATATTTTAATGGTGGAGGCCATAAAAATGCGGCCGGAGGAAGGGTAGAAAAAAGCCTTTCCGAAACCATCGAATACTTTAAAAGCATACTTCCGGAGTATGCCAACCAACTAGAAGACGAATACAAGAAACTATGAGAAATATGAAGAAATATCTTCCTGCGGTTGCCCTTGCGGTAGCCTTGATGGGCTGTGACAGCACACCAAAATACGTTGAGCTTGAATCTGGCCTGAAATTTAGAAAATTGGTGAAGGGCGATACCACCAAAGCCCAACCTACCGATGTAATGAATGTGGTAATGACCCACGTAGAGGGCGATTCAGTGCTCTATGATTCCGGCTCCGATCCAGGCTATTTTGTGAATCCAAGCGTAGGGTTGCCGCCCAACTTGCAAGAGGCTTTTTTACTTTGTAGCAAGGGAGATAGCGTTCAGATTGAAATGCCTTACACCGAGTATGCCACAATGACCGGCAGGCCGGTGGGAGCTGCAGACAGCTCGAAAGTTGTTACCTGGAATATTAAAGTGCGCGAAATAGAAAATGAACAGGTGGTAATAGACCGACTGGTAGGCGAGCAGTTGGAGAAAGACAAAGTAAAAATCAACGAATACCTCGTTAACAATAATTTAGAAGCTACTGAAACAGAAGAAGGTGTTTCGGTAGTAACTTTGAAAAAAGGAAATGGAAAGTACCCGGCTTCGGGCGATAAAGTGGGAGTGAATTACGTTTTACGCCTGTTAGACGGTACTATTATTGACACCAGTTATGAGGAACTAGCTAAAGAAAATGGTCTGTATAATCCAAACAGAGATTATGCACCCTATTCTTTTACTTTAGGTAACAGAGAAGTGATTCAAGGCTGGGATGTGGCCATTCCTAATGTGGATCAGGGAGGAAAAGCCAGGCTCTTAATTCCTTCTAAGTTAGGTTATGGCTCAAGAAATACAGGAGGACCGATACCTCCTAATTCCGTTTTGGTTTTCGATGTTGAAGTAGTTGAATTGAACAAATGATGAAAGTAAGGTTTTTGTTAATGGTGTTGTTCGTTGCCCTGATGGGTTGCGATGGTGAAGAGGTTTTTGACGAGGCGCAACAATTGGCCATTGATAGAAAGCTCATTGAAGACTACCTGGCCGAAAATAATATTGTAGCTCAGGAGGTTGGTGAAACCGGAATCATGTATGTGATTCATCAGGCCGGTTCAGGGCCCAAAGCCGCTTTTGCCAACTCAGTTTTCACCCATTACAGAGGTTATTTGCTCGATGGCACCGAGTTCGATACTTCCTCAGGTCGGGGCGTTTTCGATTTTGTGATTGGAGCCGGACAGGTAATAAGAGGATGGGAGTTAGGTTTTCAGGAACTAAACAAAGGGGCTAGTGCCACATTGTTTATTCCTTCTAAATATGGCTATGGTTCTACCCGTCAGGGTTCTATTCCACCTAACTCCGTATTGCTTTTCGATGTAGACGTGGTAGACATTCGCTAATAATAGCAGCAATGCAAATTTGCTTTACCACCAATAACCAACACAAGCTCCAAGAAGTAAAAGCCATGCTTGGCGATAGCATCAAACTGCTGTCGCTGAGCGATATTGGCTTTGAAGGAGAAATTCCTGAAACCCACGAAACCCTGGAGGAAAATTCGTTGGAGAAAGCCCGGTATATTTTCGATCGGTTTGGTACAGCCATTTTCTCTGATGACTCAGGCTTGGAAGTAGATGTGCTAAATGGTAGGCCGGGCGTCCATACGGCCCACTACTCGGGTAGCCGCCATGCCGTAGACAATATGACCAAGGTGCTAAACGAAATGGGAGATGCCTCCAATAGAGCCGCGCGTTTCAGAACTGTAATGACCTACATTAGCTCTCAGGGAGAAGTTCATCAGTTTCAGGGTATTGTGGAAGGAACCATTGCTGCAAAAATAGCGGGTTCCGATGGTTTCGGATATGATCCCATTTTTATACCCAATGGGTACAACAAAACTTTTGCAGAATTGCCGGCAGAGGTTAAAAATAGTATCAGTCATAGAAAAAGAGCCCTAGACAAGCTTATTCAGTTTCTTAATCAATAAACATTTTCAGTTCCTTTCTAACTTTGCACGATGGAAAAGCCCTACATCATTGGTATTTCAGGCGGAAGCGGTTCAGGGAAAACACTCTTTCTCAACGAACTTAAAAAGTGTTTTGATGCCAAATCGGTAACCTGCATTTCACAAGACGACTACTACATGCCACGTGAGTATCAGTTGGTAGATAAAAATGGTCAGCACAACTTCGACAGGCCCGAGTCCATAGACCATGAGCACTTTGCCAGCGACCTCAAAGCTCTGAGTGAAGGCAAAGAAGTGGAGAAGGAAGAATATACCTTCAACAATCCGAGCATTGTACCCAAGAAGATTATTCGAAGACCGGCTCCTGTTATTCTCGTAGAAGGCATATTCATTTTTCATTACAAAAAAGTGGCCGAATTGCTCAATCTGAAAGTGTTCATTGATGCTAAAGACTATATTAAGCTTCAGAGAAGACTTAAGAGAGACAGGGAAGAGAGAGGATACGATGCAGACGATGTGCTGTATAAGTATGAGAACCATATAATGCCCTCTTTCCAAAAGTATATAGCCCCTTACAAAGAAACGGCAGACCTGATAGTGCCAAACAATACGGACTTTCAGAATGCTTTAGATGTACTAAAGGCTGTAATAACCTCAAAAATACCGGTTAAAGCCTAGGATTTTCGGTGCATTTGCTACATTTGTGACCCAATATGAGAAAAACGGCTACATCCATGAACAAACTAAAACAGACCCTGGTGTTTCTGCTAGGCTTGTTTGTGGCTGTTTTTGTGGTAGCCCAGGAGGTGCTGGAGATTCCGTGTGAAGAATCGACCGAAAAACAGGAGCAAGCCGAAGGAGAAGATTCTCAAGAGGTGGTCTATGAATATACCTGCGATGCCCTTTTACCGGCCAGCGGTGTTCATATAGAACCCTTTGAGGCCATACTTATTGCGGAAATAGGTTTTGAGATTACCGAGGAGCCGCACCCGCTAGTGAGTGTTCCCTTATGTAATTCGCCTTATTACAAGACCCTATTCAGGCAAATAATATCGCCTAACGCGCCATAGGGAAAAGCCCTTTTTCCCTGATAGAACCCAACGGTTCACCTTTATTATTACTCCAATTTTTGCAAAACATACTATTAACATGAAGAATAAGAATACCATTGTATTTCTGACGCTCGTAATTACAGCACTCTGTCTGTATTACTTGTCAATCACCTTCTTTTCGAGGGGTATTCAGGCCGATGCCATAGAATATGCCAAGAATGAGCAAGGCGTTATCGATCAAAGTAAAAAACAAGCCTACCTGGATTCCATTTGGTTAGAGCCTGTTTTGAATCTGTTAGGTGCCGAGTTTACCTACAAAGAAATTAAAGAACAAGAACTCAATCTGGGGCTCGACTTGCAGGGAGGTATGCATGTAACCCTGGAGGTTTCTCCGGTAGAAATTATTAAAGGATTGGCCGGAAACAGCCAGGACGCTAACTTTCTGCGAGCACTGGAACTGGCCACAGAGCGCCAGCGTAACAGCCAGGCGCCATTTACGCAGTTGTTTCAGAATGCCTACAACGAAGTAAACCCTGACGGGCGCTTGAGCAGAATTTTTGCCAATGCGGCCAACCGAGGAAAAATTAGCTTTGAGTCTACCAATGCAGAAGTAATGCAAGTGATTGAAGAAGAGGTAGACCAGGCCATAGATAGGGCTTTCCAGATTTTGAGAACCAGAGTAGACCGCTTTGGTACGTCTCAGCCTAATATTCAGAGAATTCAGGGTACAGGTAGAATTCAGATTGAACTACCGGGAGTAGATAACCCTGCCAGGGTAAGAAAACTGCTTCAAGGTGTGGCTAAGCTCGAATTCTGGGAAGTGTACCGTGAAAATGAGATACTGCCAACACTCAACGCCATAAATGAAGAGGCATTAAAGATTGAGAAGCTTAGCAACAGCAATAGCCTCAATACAGAAATTAACACTGCCGCCAAAGAAGGTGAAACACCTAATTCACTGGAGGCTAAAATAGCTCAAACAGATAGTGCCAAAACAGACTCAACTAGCCTCGATGCTGCTACTTCCGGTTTATCTAAGTTTTTTAGTCTTAGAAGACAAGGCCCTTATCAGGGATTTTTCTATAATCTGGCGGATACGTCTCAGATTAACAGAATTCTTAAGCATGAGCGCATAAAGCGTGTTATTCCTGCCAATCTGGACTTTAAATGGGGAGTAAAACCGGTTGAAGAAACTGAGCTTCTTATTCTATATCCCATCAAAGTATCGCGTGGAGAGGCTCCTCTAACCGGAGAAGTAATAACCGATGCCAGACAAACTTTAGATGAAAGAGCACGACCTGCAGTAAGCATGCAAATGAATACGGTGGGTGCAAAAAAATGGAAAAACATAACCGGCCAGAACATTAACCGACAAATCGCCATTGTACTGGACAACTATGTATATACGGCTCCAAATGTAACTGGAGAGATACCAAACGGTAGCTCTTCGATTTCAGGAAACTTTACTCAAGAAGAGGCAGAAGATTTGGCCAATATTCTCAAGGCCGGTTCTTTACCAGCACCAACCCGAATTGTGGAAGAAGCGGTAGTAGGACCAACTTTAGGTAAGGAAGCCCAGCGTCAGGGAGTTACCTCTATAGTAGCTGGTCTTTTGATAGTGATTGTGTTCATGATCTTCTATTATGCCAAAGGAGGTATTGTAGCCAATGTGGCTCTGTTGTTCAACATCTTCTTTATTCTGGGTATTCTGGCCAATATTGGCTCTGCTCTTACCCTTCCGGGTATTGCAGGTATAGTACTTACCATCGGTATGTCTATCGATGCCAACGTACTGATCTTTGAAAGAATAAGAGAAGAGCTAAGAAACGGTATTCCGTTGCTTCAAGCCATAAGTTCAGGTTATCAAAAAGCTTATAGCTCTATTATAGATGCCAACGTAACCACTTTGCTTACCGGTGCAATTCTTTACTTCTTAGGTCAGGGGCCTGTGAAAGGATTTGCCATTACCCTGATAATAGGTATCATTTGCTCATTCTTCTCAGCGGTATTTATTACCAGAGTAATTGTTACCTGGATGACCAAGAAAGGAAATGACAGCAATATTTCGTTCGAGACCCCACTCTCAAGAGGTTGGTTGTCCAATATCAACCTGGACTTCCTTGGCAAAAGAAGAATGGCCTACATTATTTCTGCGGTGGTAATTACTTTGGGTATTTCTGCCCTCTTTACCAGTGGTCTTAGACTTGGGGTAGATTTTAAGGGAGGTCGTTCTTATGTGGTTGAGTTCGATGAGCCCATGGTGGCTTCAGATATTAAAAGTGCTCTTTCTTCGGGCGTGTTTACTGAGGCCGGTGTGGAGGTGAAAACCTATGATGCCAGCAACGTGCTTAAGATTACCACCTCTTATCTGGTAGACGAAGAGTCTACTGAAGCGGATAATCAGGTTAAAGATGCCCTAACCCAAGGTATTGAAAACGCTACCGGAAAAACCTTTGTGGATGGTACGGTAGATCTCAGCGAAGGCCAGTTTACTATTGGAGCTTCATCTAAAGTTGGAGCAACCATTGCCGATGACATCAAGAAGTCTTCGTTCGAAGCCTTCGGGTTGTCCATTCTGGCCATATTCGTTTACATTCTGGCCCGATTTAGAAGATGGCAGTTCTCGTTAGGTGCCATTTTGGCTCTGATTCACGATGCCACAATTGTACTTTCTGCATTTGCTATTGCAGGTTGGTTTGGTCTGAGCTTTGAAATCGACCAGGTATTCATCGCATCCCTGTTAACCATTATTGGTTACTCCATCAACGATACGGTGGTTGTATTCGACAGGATCCGTGAAAACCTTCAACTTAAGGGAGGGAAAGACCTGATCGGAACCTTCAATATGTCTATCAATTCTACCATCAGCCGTACACTCATTACTTCTATGACAACCCTCATTGTGGTATTGGTGCTATTGATTTTTGGTGGTGAGGTATTGAGAGGATTCTCGTTTGCCTTGTTGGTGGGTATATTAGTAGGTACTTATTCTTCTGTTTTCATTGCCACCCCAACAGTGGTAGACTTAACGAAGAAAACACTTACCGCAGCTGCCGATAAAGAGCAGGCAAGTGCCAGAGCCAAAGCTGCCGCCAAGGCTGAAGCTTCAGCACAGCAAGGATAATATCAACAGAGGGGCTTTGACCCCTCTTGTTTTAAGCTATAAAAAAGGCTACCCCACAACTCTAATCCGGAAAGGGTATGTGTTAACCAACATACCGCTTCGGGAATAAAGTGACGGAGGTAGCCTTCTTGTTTTGAAAAATGAGAGCTATTCTCCAAATAGTTCGAGCCATGCCGCTTGCACAGCCCTCGACTGATTTCCCTTCCATTCCGGAGCTCCCGGTATCTCATTGGCTTGAGCCAGTTCTTCTTTTGTCTTTCCGTTGGCTTTCCCTTTCTTCACAAAACTTAGTACCTGGGCCAGATAGTTCTGAAAAGCTTTGAGGTCTTCTCTGTTGCCGGTTATTTCATAGTCCTCTCCGGAGTGGCCATAAACAAACAAAGTGTCTGCATCGAAGGTGTTGTAGGCTTTTTCAAGCACCTGTTGCCAGTTGGCTATGTCGGCTCCTGCCGATTTATCGATGTAAGGCACCCGTCTGTTAAACAATAAGTCTCCGGTGTGTACAATGTTTGCATTTTCAAAATGTACAAACGAATCACCGTTAGTGTGTCCTGCGCCAAAATAATGGAGAGCTATGCGTTCATCACCTACCCTTTCTCTGTGCACACCACTCTTATACGTAGTATTGGGTAATAGCTGGCCATCTAGTCCACCGCGGGCTTCAGCAGTAGTTTTCTGGTTGAGCATAGAGTTTTCATGGGCCACCACTTTGTTCACCAAGCCCTTAAAGGCAATGTTGCCGGCTGTGTGATCGCCATGGTGATGCGTGTTTACCAGAAGGTCTATCTTCCGCTCCGATTGTTTTTTAATCTCATCAATAAGGTGTTGCGATTGATCGGGGAACTGAGAGTCTACCACAGCTATTCCTTCACTACTGATCATGTAGGCAATAGTTCCGCCCCTTTCCGTAAAAATGCCCACATTGTTGCGGAGTACCTTCATTTGATATCCGTTTTGAAACAAAAGCTTTACCAGAGGCGAAGAAAGGCTAAGGCCGGCCGTGCCAATAATGGATTTTTGAATAAAGTGTCGTCTGCTAATCATGGGATTCAATTTGTATGAAATTACACGGTTCGTTTTCCAAGTACCAACCACTTATGTAATTGAAAGTTTAGATACAGCCTGTGTTGGGCGTTTTTTGGTATTTTGGGCGACTAAATTTCAACTCATGAAGCAAATACTGATTGTTCTTCTCGTTTCATTAACACTTTCCCTTCAGGGGCAAGAATGGCCCAGGGAGTTGCTTACTCACCCCGAACTGACAGCCTACCGCGAAACCTCCAGCTATGAGCAGGTGATGGGCGTGGTAAAGGCCGCCATAAAAGATAGCCCATATGCTCACCTCATTTCTATGGGGCAGTCTAAAGAAGGAAAAGATATTCCCGTAGTAGTAATGGCCAACCCGAAAGTGACTTCGGCTGAAGAAGCAAAAGGCACCGGAAAGCCTATAATTTATGTTCAGGGCAATATTCACTCCGGTGAGGTGGAAGGCAAAGAAGCTCTGCAGGTACTGTTGCGCGAAATATTAAAAGGAGAGCGTAGCTATTTGCTCGACAATCAGATATTGCTTTTTGCACCCATTTACAATACCGATAGCAACGATAAAATGGAACAGGGCAGAAGACCTTCTCAGGAAGATAGCCCCGTAAAAGTAGGGATTAGGGCCAATAGCCAGGGTTGGGATCTCAATCGCGATGGAATGAAGGCTGAGGCATTGGAAACACAAGGTCTTTTTCAGAACATAATTGTTCCGTGGGACCCCGCCCTGTTTGTAGACTTACACACCACCAATGGTGTGTGGCATGGATACTCCCTCACCTGGGCACCTAGTTATCATACGGCCGGAGAGAAAGCACCATTTGATTATACCTGGAATAAAATTCTGCCTGATGTAACAGATAGAGTACTTAAAGATTATGGCATTTACCTTGGGCCATATGGCTACTTTTATACCCGAAGTGAAGGCTGGCCCATAAAGTCTATTTATACCTACAACCACCATCCGCGTTATCTGGTCAACCAGTTTGGTTTGCGGAATCGAATGGCCATACTCAGCGAAGCATTCGCTCATGAGCGCCTTTATCAGCGAATGGCCAGCACTTACGCCTTTGTGCGCGAAATTTTGGAATATACCCACAAACACGGCCGCGAAATACTGGAAGTGAACAAGACAGCAGAAGAGGCCTCTATTCGTTTGGTTAAGGAACAAGCAGGAAAGGTTAAAAAGGGAGTTCGGTTTGAAATGGTAGCCATGGAAGAACCCATAGACGAGTATAGAATATACAACCACGCCAAAACCACCAATGCTCAAGGACAGGAACAATACATTCGTTTGCCCGAAATTATTACCCTCAAAAATGTAGAAAATCACAGTGCATTCAATGCCACCGTTACTGCCACGCTTCCCAGGGGTTATGTAATACCCAAAGAAATGGGGCACATAGCCGCACATTTACAAATGCTGGGAGCAAAAGTAGATACCCTTACCCGAAATAGCCGGGCCACGGGCGAAGTATTTACTGCCACCGGGTTGGAGTTGGCCAAGCGTCCTTTTGAAGGCCACAACATGGCTACGCTAGAAGGTTCATTTAGTAGCCAAACCCGCAGATTTAGCAAGGGCGATTTTTACATAGATCTGGCACAGCCACTGGCCAATCTTATTTTCTACCTCATGGAGCCTCAGTCAGACGATGGTCTGGTCACCTGGAATTTCTTCGATGCTTATTTTGAAAAGCAGAATATTGCGGAAAAACCGGTAGAATATCCCATTTTTAAGTACTTCGAACTAAAGTAAACTATGAAAAAGAGACACCTTACCCTAATGTTGGGGGCCTGCATACTTTCACTAGGAGCATGTGCCCAAAAGACCGACCTGGAAAAAACCCTGGAAACGGTCAGTCAGCAAACTATAAAGGATCACATTTACTACCTCGCGTCCGATGAAATGCGTGGTAGAGACACTGGGTCTGAAGAAATTTTGAAGGCGGCCGACTATCTGGCCAAACAGTTCGAAACTTATGGTGCAAAGCCGGTTCCCGGAGCCGATGGCTACTTTCAGCCGGTGCCGCTGCGTATGAAAACGCCTGCTACTTCGGCTTCTTTGGAGTTTAGCAATAAGTCTTTCGAACTTAATAAAGACTTTCTGATTGTAGACGGTCAAAGTGCTGAGGTAGAAGGAGAGGTAGTGTACCTCAATTATGCCTTTGAAGAAGATTATACCAATGCCGATGTGAAGGGTAAGATTGTATTTGCCAAAGCTGGCGATGGAAAGGTGTCTAGCCGTCAAGAGATACTACGCCTCAGTCGGGAGAAGTACGAAATCGCCAGAGCCAACGGAGCTCTGGGGTTGGTGGAGTTTTATAGTTCGCCCTCTACTCCATGGGAGCAGCTGGGTTTCCTTTTCAATAGGGTCAATATTAGCCTCGATAGTTTCGAAGATAAGGCAGAGATAATTCCACACCTGTGGTTGAAAGACCTGGACAATGCCAACCAACGGTTTATGATGACCAAGAGTATAAAACGTGCTTCAATTGGCATTGAAGGAATGAAAAATGAGCTTACCAAAGATAAAAACGTGGTGGCTATGGTAGAAGGAACAGACCCCGAACTGAAGGATGAATACATCATGTTCTCGGCCCATTACGACCACGTGGGTGTAGGACGACCCAACGAAGAAGGAGACTCCATTTATAACGGTACCAGAGACAATGCCATTGGTACAGTCACTGTGCTTTCAGCTGCTGAAAATATTGCCCGATACCCCATGAAGCGCAGCGCTTTATTTGTGTTGTTTACGGCCGAAGAGAAAGGGCTAGTGGGTAGCCGATACCTAGCCAACAATCCAATTATTCCTAATGAGCAAATTGTATTCTGCTGGAATAGTGATAATGGCGGGTATAATGACACCACCATTTCTACCATTATTGGTCTGGAAAGAACCACTGCGGCTCAGTATATTAAAGATGCTAATGTGGCATTTGGACTCACGGCCATCGATGATCCGGCCGGAGAACAAGGGCTTTTCGATAGATCTGATAACGTGAGTTTTGCCCGTAAGGGAATTCCAGCCCCCACGTATAGCCTGGGCTTTAGAGCCTTCGATGCAGAGATTATGAAGTACTACCACCAACCGGGAGACAACCCCAACACGGTGGATTATGACTACCTGGAGAAGTTTTTTAAGAGTTACGTGTATGCTTCGCGCCTGATAGGCAACGCTGCCGAAACACCTTTCTGGTTGCCGGGTGACAAGTACTACGAGACGGGCCTTGAACTGTACGGAAGGGATAACTAGGGTTTATAACCCCTGCGCGCAAACCCCAATGATAAATGGAGGCTGTCTTAAAAGCTAGTTAGTGTCACCCTAAACTTGCCTGCCTGTCGGTAGACAAGTTTAGGGTGATGAGTTTTGATGCTTTTGAGACAGCCTCTTTTTTGGGGCAGCTTGTTGATCTTGGGCTCAAACGTTCATTCTAATGAAGGAATTGTCAGGCTAGTTTACTGTGCAGATGTCTCGGCTTCGCTCGACATGGAAAAGGGAGGTTGAGCCTGATTCTGTACATTCTTCCAGATGCTCTGAACAACTCCAATTTCTATCCTGACGAAGGAAGGAATTGCAAAGCTAATTTGCCATGCAGATGTCTCGGCTTCGCTCGATATGGGAAAAGGGAGGTGGAGCCTGATTCTGTACATTCTTCCAGATGCTCTGAACAAACCCAATTTCTATCCTGACGAAGGAAGGAGCTGCACAGCTAATTTGCCATGCAGATGTGTCGGCTTCGCTCGACATGGAAAAAGAGGGGTGGAGCCTGATTCTGTAAATTCTTCCAGATGCTCTGAACAACTCCAATTTCTATCCTGACGAAGGAAGGAGTTGCAAAGCTAGTTTGCCTTGTAGATGTCTCGGCTTCGCTCGATATGGGAAAAGGGAGAAGATTTGAACCCCTATTCTTTACCCTGCTTACTCTGAAACTTCTCCTTTAAATATTTGTATCGGTACCAGCCAAACGCTACCCCCGCGGGTATAGCAATAATCAGGTTAATTAGGTTCTTTTCCGGCTCCATAGGTTTGGTATCGTCAAAATATGGAATACCAATATAAATGACCAGCCACACGGCCAGCATGAAAATAACGCCTTTAACGGCCCAGTTATACTTGCGCATCTTTGTTTACAATTTGGTGAATTAAGCGAAGGCCATCCAGTGTTAAATGTCGTTTTACTTCATCGAACCGCTGATGGAGGGGATGCAATATAGACGAAAGACCTCCTGTGGCTACTACCTTCGTTTTTTTGCCCAATTCTGCATGAATTTTATCGAGCATTCCTTCAACCATGCTCACATAGCCCCAAAGCACTCCCGACTGAATGGCATGTATGGTGTCTGTACCCAGTACTGAGTCAGGCAATTCTAAAGGTACTTCAGGCAGTTGAGCAGTATTGCCCACCAGTGCCTTGATAGCAGTTTTTAATCCGGGAGCAATGTTAACCCCCTGAATGAGTCCGTCTGCCCCCACTATGGTAAAAGTAAGCGCGGTACCAAAATCTACGATCACAATATCTTGTTTGTACAGCACATGACCGGCTACTGCGTTGGCTATTAGGTCTGTGCCAATCTGGTACGGCCTTTTAGTGCGAACAGGTAAATACTCATAAATCTTTGGCCCAACAAACAGCGGCTCGCGCTTAATAAGCGGTTTAGAAAACTCAGAGAGAATATCATTGAGTTGTGGAACCACCGAAGAAATCACAATACCATCAACCTCTTCGAGTTTAAGGTTTGCCTCAAGAAAATTGAGCCTGAGAAACATTTCGTACTCAATCTGATTCTTAACAGGCACGGTGTTAAATCGCCATTCATGGATCCACTCTCCCTCTTTGTAAATACTAAATACTATGTTGGTGTTACCTGCGTCTATAGCTAAAAGCATCTTTTCAATTTGACATTCAAGCTTTGGGGCTTAAAGTTGCCCAAAACTTTCAAGCTTTAAACATTATACAAACTAATCGATAAACTTTGGCGGGTGTTGCTCATCGTACTCAGTGGCCTCCTGATATGCTCTGGCCACTGCCAGAATGGTTGCTTCATCGAATAAGTTGCCAATAAACGATATACTCGTAGGACTGCCATTGGTGTTGTATCCATTTTTGAGTACCACGCACGGGTGCCCTGTCAGGTTAGTGGTGAGCAGTTGACTTCCTCCAAAGCTTGGAGTCACTATTACATCGTAATTTTTCATTAGCTGATTTACTTTTTCTACCAGCTCGTATCGTGCCCTGTTAGCATTGATGTAATCTACGGCTGAGGTGAAACGCGCTGAGCGAAACAGGTTGGGCCATGCTCCGGCATTTTGTCTGACTAACAGTGTGTCCTGATCAGAGCGGGTGAGTGCATCGAAAGCTGCTGCAGCTTCGGCTGTTAATATGGCTTGCATTCCACTGAATGGCATGTCTGAAACCCATTCTACCGGCTCTAAATTGGCTCCTAACGACCGCAATACCTCTAGTGTTTGGTCATCGTTTTCTTTTTGACTGCCTCTCCCATTTTCAAAATAGTCTTTGAGATAACCAATCTTAAGCTGGCTTAAATCTACTCTGCCTTTAAAATTGAAGGGATGATCTTCCACCGTAAGGTCTATTCCATCTGTTCCGCGAATGGCTTCAAAAACCAGAGCACAGTCAAGAGCGGTTCTGGCCATAGGGCCAATTTTGTCCATGGTCCAGCTTAGAGCCATAGCTCCTGTCCGACTCACACGGCCAAAGGTTGGCCGAAGTCCGGTAACACCATTTCGGGTTGAAGGCGAAACAATGGAGCCTAGTGTTTCGGTACCAAGAGCAAACGGAACCAGCCCCGCAGCCGTACTTGATCCTGAGCCTGCGCTCGATCCGCTGGAGCCCTGTTCTAAATTCCAGGGGTTTTTTGTGGTGCCTCCATACCAGACATCGCCCATGGCCAAGGCTCCCAGGGTAAGCTTTGCCACTAGCACGGCCCCGGCCTCATCGAGCTTCTTTACCACCGTAGCCAGTTCATCGCCCCTGTACTGATCTTTAAAAGGGCCAGCACCCCAGGTGGTTTTGTATTCAGGAACGGCCAGCAAATCTTTTGCTCCGTAAGGAATACCATGCAGTGGTCCCAAATAAGTGCCGTTTTTGAGAAGTTCATCGGCTTTTCGTGCCTGTGCCATGGCGCGTTCTTCGGTAATGGTAATTACCGACTGTAGAGTGTCTCCGTACTTCTTTAACCGTTCAATGAAAAACTCTGTAAGCTCTACACTGCTAATTTTTCGCTCCCTTATTAGTACCGATAGTTCAGCCACGGTGTAAAAAGCCAGATCGTTTCGGTTGGCCGGCAAATCTACTTTTTCAGGTAATTGCCAACGCAGTGTTTCCTGTCTGGAGGCAATGGCTTTGCCTGTTTGTTGAGGCTTGAACCAAACAGCGGGAGGGGTGCTGTTGTCTAGTTCATAGGCGTGTAGCTCTTGTATTCCATTGAGGTTGCGGTTCACATTGGGCAAAAGCTGTTCTATTTCATTATCTGTAAAGTTCAGGTTCAGTATTTTCTGTGCAGCTTTAATGTCTTCTGCCACAATGGGGCTGTCTTGAGCCACTTTATAGCCGGCAAAGAAACTTAGGCCTACAACGGCTATAGTGCCCAATGCCTTGTGGCTTGTAAGAAATGAGAAGCGGGTTTT